>CAIUOO010000279.1 GCA_903900795.1 uncultured Gemmatimonadota bacterium
AGCAGCTGCGGAATGAGCGTGGTCAGAAATCGCGTCTTGCCCGCGCCGAGGAACCCGGCCATCAGCACGAGCGGGATCATGCGCGCGAACCGCGGGACATCATGCCGGCGACATCTGGAGTTCGCCGAGAAACCCGCGGGCCCCACGACGAAGCACCGAGGCCGCATACAACGCGGCGAGCGCGATGACCGAGACCAGTTCCAGCGGCGACGTGCGGTCGAGCGACGATTGCGACAACGTCGGCATCGAGGCGGCGGGGAGCACCGCATTCACCAGCAGTCCACCCGTGATGGCCGCCACGATCATCGCCGCCGCAAATGCGTACGCGAAGCGCGCACCATGCAATCGCGACAGGATGCCAATCGTGGCCATGTTCGTAGCCGGGCCGGTGATCAACAGGGCGAGCCCGGCGCCCGGTGACACACCGGCCGCCACCAGCACCGCCACCAACGGCGTGGATGCCGACGCACACACGTACAGCGGCAGGCCGATGGCGGCAAAGAGCAGCACATCGACACCGGCAGGCAGGCGCGTCATCCACGAGCCTTCCATGAGGGGGCCCAACAGCGCAGCGATGATCAGCCCCACCAGAATCCACGGGGCCGTGTGATCAACCATATCCCCGAAGCCGCTGCGCATGGCCGTCTGCAGGCGACGGCCCAGGGTCAGTGGAGCGACGTCGGCCACGGCGAGCGGGAGGGCGCGGGAGGCCGCACGCGCCGGTGAGAGGCGGGCCATGACCAACGCGACGACCAGCGCGACCGTGGCCGCGGCGGCCACACGCACGACGGTGAACGGCGCGCCGAGCAGCGGTACCGACAGCAGCACGGCATCGATTCCGAGTTCCGGCGTGGCGATGAGAAACGCCACCGCGGCCGCCGTGGACACGCCCTGCTTCACCAACCCCTCGTACAACGGCACCACGCCGCACGAACAGATCGGCAGCGGCAATCCGAGCGCCATGCCCGAGAGCCCCTGCCGTACGGCCGAGCCACGATTCAGCCACGCGAGTTTTCCGGGGGCCACGAACGCGTGCACCAAACCGGCCATGAGGTACGCCACCAGCAACGCCGGCGCACTCTCGAGGGCCAACCCTGTGAAGCTCGTCCACACCGCCGAGAGCGGCGCGCCCCCGAGGTCCGTCTGACTCAGGTGGAGCATGACCAACAGGGCGATGCCGAGCAGGGCGCCGAGACCATTGGGGAGGCGCGTGGTCGCGTCAAGACGAATCTCGTGGTGCGCGGCATCGACCGAATCGGGCGCCCGGTGCGCATAGTCATGGTCATGGTCATGCTCATGGTCATGGCGATGCGCGTGATCGTGTACGTGCGTATGGCTGTGGCCGTGCTCGTCATCGTGGGCGTGCGCCGGGTGCGCGATCACGTGTAGCAACGAGCCGCCAACCACCGCTTCGAACCAGACACCGGCGCGATCGGGCAGCACCGCGAAGATCGTCGGCTCCGCGAAATATCCGACGACCGTGGTCACCGCCATCAGGAGCAGCACGAACCAGGTCACGCTGCGGGGCCGGTCGCTGAGCAGCCACCACACCATGAGACTCACGGGGAGCTGGTGGAGCACCACACCGTAGCCAATGAGGCTCGACGGATTTGCGGCTGACTGGGCCAGCGCACTGCCGTCGAGGGCCGAATGAATGGCGACGCCGACGAGGGCCAGCAGCAGGACGGCGGTGTGCGTCTGCTGCACGCCGAAGCGGAACAGCCGCTCCGCCAGATTGGGAATCGTGAAGCCGGCGATCATGAACAGGCCGGCCCACAGGTCGCGATGCTCGAGGGCATGCGGAATCACGTCCAGCAGGACCAACCCGCCGATGGTGACCAGCACGAACCCGTCGATGAAGGCCAGCATCTGGGGCCGAGCCTTGGCCGCCCGCGCCACGAGGGGCCCGGTGGCCAGGCCCGCCATGCTGGCGAACAGCAACGCGTGGTTCATGGGAGGTGCGCGACGCGGCGGCGTGCACCGACCATCGACCGTGTGAGCGACATGCCGGAAGATAGCCCTATTGCGAAGCGACTATCAAGTGGACGCGGCGGGTGGCGCATCGATGTCGATGGCGGCCCTCCCCCAAACCCAGCCGCCGACCACCACCCCCAGCACCGCCGCCACCACGGTGTCGCTCAGGAAATGCCCCATCGCCAGCACCCGCGTGGCGGCACAACCGGCGGCCAGCGCGTACCACAGCCAGCGTGCCCGCGGATACAACTGCGCCAGCACGGCCGCCCCCGCGAACGCGACCAAAGTATGGCTGCTCGGCAT
>CAIUOO010000280.1 GCA_903900795.1 uncultured Gemmatimonadota bacterium
ACCACGAACTTGTCGTTCGGTGAACGGCCCGTGTGCGGCGACGTGACCGCGACGAACGGCCCCATTTCGGCCATCCGACCTTCGCCGCGGCGAATGGCCGCTTCGACGAGTTCGGGCGCGACGAGGTTCCAGTGAACCTCACCACTCGGCTTCAGACCCTGGGGAGCGAGGCCTTCAAGGCTCTCGCGGCGAACGGCAGCGGACGGAGTGACCTGTGTCGCCATGGTGCGACCCTCACGGAAAACGTACGGCGGGACCGCCAGCCAAGCGCGCACGGTGCAGCGCTTGACCTGTCCTGCAAAAGATGGGCGGTGGTACTGGGAAACTGCACAGACCGGATTCGGCTTTCATTCGGTCAGCGAGCGAACCGAACGTGAAACATGATGGACGAGGCTCCCCGGCTCAAGCGGAGTCTCCCCTTTTCCCGCAGGAATTCTCAGGACGGTGGTATGACGCGTAAACGTGTCAGAGCGTAATATCGGCCGCTCGACCGAGGACGTTTCGCAGGGTGTTACGATCCCGATCCGTGGGCGTGCGCACGGTGGGGCGCGTGTACATCACATCGGTGGATTGTGGACTATGCCCACCGATGCCCACGGCATGTCCCACCTCATGCGCCACCAGCGCATCAAGGGCGGCCTGAGTCGCCGTCGTCGTCATGTCTACGCGAATCACGATGGCCGTCGTCAGCACCGTCGAGGCCAACGGTCGCAGTCGTTCGGCGCGACCATTGATCGGACAGAAATAGGTGTACCCCGCGGCGCCCGAGGGATTGAATGGGCAGGAGCCGGTGACAACGGGTTGTGGGAGACTGCGATCGTAGACGATCACATCGGCCACGTCGCGATTCGTGACGACGTCGAGGGTGAACTCTCGCGCCTGCGGGACGGCGTTCCACGCGCTCACGGCGCGCTGCACCGCGATGGCCAGATCCACGCTGCCCGCTCCCATCGGTTCCACGAACACGCGGACCCTGGCGCCGGTGCTCCAGCGGTACAGCTGGCCGCCGGTGAGATCGGTGGGATTGTATGCGAAGTCTGGTCGGACCACCATGGGACTGTCGCACGCCGCCGCGATGAGGGCGGCGAGGATCACCCGGCGTGCGGGTTGCCCTGCGACGTGCCGTGGTGAGGAGGGGGAGCGGACCATCGGCGAAAGGTGCCCGGTCGCCCTCCGATCTTCCAGAGCAGGTTGCGTCGGTTTCCCCGACCCGACACGTTACGGTGATGGCACGCTCGCGCTCCCCGTGGCTCACGCGCTTCCTGTTCCTGCTGGCCTGGTTTCAGGTTATGGGGCCGGCTGTGTCGTCGGTGGCCGATGCCTGGCGCCTCGACAAGCGCGACGCGTACGTGCACATGGAGTCGGAGACAGGCCCCGGCTGCGTGCTGGTGCACGGTCACGACTGTCTACTGTGCAGCGTCGCGACCGGTCCGAACGGGACGTCTCCCGACGCCCCACGCACGCCCATCGCGGTGCGGCGTGCTATCGCGCCGGCCGGCGTGCACGTCGCGCGATGCGAACGGGCATGGCGCGCTTCCGCCTCGCAGCGTGCTCCTCCGGTGATGTCGGTCTGAGTTGTCGGCCATGCCCCGCGCATGGCCCCGGACCACGCGATGGCGTCAGGTCGACGCGTCGCGCACATCACTTTCTGGAGTGCTCATGCTGCCGAATCTTTCGCGCTGCGCCGTCGCCCGTGCGACGGTCGCGCGTCCGTTCGCGGGTCGTCGTACCCGCTCGCAGGTCGTCTTTTCGCTGTTCACCCCTCTGCTTCTGGCCGCCCTCGCGATCGCGATTGTCCCGGCACGCGGTGAGGCGGCCTCACTGTCGTCGGCCGCGGCCCCTCAGGCCGTGGTGAGTGGCATGGTCAAGGACACGGCGGGCGCGCCGCTGTCGAATGTGCAAATCGTGGTGGGGGGCGCGAACCGCAACGCCATCACCGATGATCGTGGACGCTTCGAGCTGCGTGGTTTGCCGACCGGCACTTATCACCTCGATTTCGTCCGCATCGGGTACTCCAGTGCGCACGAAGTCGTCACGGTCGGCACGGCCGATGTGCAGGTCACGGTCACGATGCGCGTCGCCACGGTGCGTTTGTCGAGCGTCAATGTCACGGCCACGCCGACGGGCACCGACCCGTTAAACGTCACCCAAGCCACCGTGCAGCTCTCGGGCAAGGAACTGCAGCGCGCCCTCAGCACCTCGATCGGACAGACCCTCGCGAAGGAGCCCGGGATGTCGACGCGCTTCAACGGGCCGATGGCCTCTACGCCCGTCATTCGCGGCCTCACCGGCGAGCGCGTGCTGGTGTTGCAGGATGGCGAGCGCGCCGGTGACTTGTCGGCCGGCGCCGCCGACCACCTGAATGCCGTCGACCCAAGCACGGCCGAGCGCATCGAAGTGATTCGTGGACCGGCGTCGCTGTTGTACGGCAACAATGCGATCGGCGGCGTGGTGAACGTGATCTCGTCGGACATCCCCACCAGCATTCCGGCGCGGGCTACGGGCTACGTGATGTCGCAGGCGGAAAGCGTCACCCCCGGCGGCGTCGGCGCGGTCGGGCTCACGATTCCCGTCACCAAGCAGTTCGCGCTCACCGCTCGTGGCGGTTTCCGCCAGTTCGAGAACATGCGGGTCGGCGGTGGCGATGCGCAGCCCAACACCAACGGTGAGACGAACCAGTTTGCCCTGGGCGGCGGACTCGTCGGTGGTCGCGGCACCATCGGCGTGGTCTACCGCCAGATGGGTTTCGAATACGGACTGCCGCATCCCGCGGGTGACGAAGGCATCCGCATCGACGGCGTTCGTCGTATGGCGGCGCTGCAATCCACGATCAGTACCGGCTTTGCGCCGATCGCGACGCTGCGCGTTGACGGCACGTCCCAGTGGTATTCGCACAACGAGATCGAGCCCGATGGCGCCATCGGCACGCAGTTCAAGCTCAACACGCAAACGCTCAACGTCACCGGACGGACGCAGATCGGCCGGATGACCGGCGCGGTCGGCGTTCAGGGGCTGTTCCGTGAATACCGTCCGGTCGGTGAAGAGGCGTTCGTGCCGGGTTCCACGAACAACAACGTGGCCGCATTCCTGTTTCAGGAGCTGCCGATCGGTATGGGCGCGCCGGAAGATCACACGCCGCGTCTGCAGCTCGGCGCGCGCTACGATCGCTTTACCATCGCGACGGAGCCTGGTGAGGAAGCCGCGCGGTTCGGTGATGCGCCGTCCCGCACGTTCGACAACATGGCCGCATCGCTTGGCCTGAGCGTCCCTGTGAGCACGGATGTCTCGTTGACCACCAATGTGTCTCGGGGCTTCCGCGCGCCTGCCGTCGAAGAGCTGTTCGCGAACGGCTTCCACGCCGCGGTCGGGACCTTTGATGTCGGCAACGCGGCGCTCAAGCCGGAACAGAGCACAGGCTTCGAGGCCGGCGTCCGCGCGCAGACGCCGCGCACCTTCGCCCAGTTCAACACCTATTACAACCTGATCGACCAATACATCGTCCCGACCGCCACCGGCACAGAGGACGTTGATGGCGATGCGGTGCCGCTCGTGAACTTCCTGCAGCGCGACGCCGCCATGTACGGCGTGGAAGGCCAGATCGAAACGAAGCTCGTGCATCGACTTGTCGGCGGTGTCATGGGTGACTACGTGCGCGCCAAGATCCGAGACAGCGACGACAATCTGCCCTACATCCCCGCCGGACGCCTCGGCGCCTCACTGCGCTACGACAACGGCCGCGTCTCCGCCGGCGGCGACATGCGCCGCGTGTTTGCGCAGGACAATGTCAGCGGCGATGATCTCGACGTAACGACCAACGCCTACACGCTGCTTGACGTGAGTGCGTCGTGGCTGTTCACGGTGAAGGGCAGTCAGGTGCACTCGGTCACGCTGCGTGTCGACAACGCGCTCGACGAGCAGTACCGCGACGCGACCAGCCGGATCAAGAGTTATGCGTTCAATCCTGGACGGAATTTGAGCGTGGTGTATAAGCTGCTGTTCTGACGAACGGCGAACTCCCTAGTAGCGGTGTTAAAGGTCAAGGAGTGGAAGGGGTCGGCACCGTCCAGTGCCGGCCCGTTTTCATCATGGTGTTCAGGATCACGAGCAAGCGGC
>CAIUOO010000281.1 GCA_903900795.1 uncultured Gemmatimonadota bacterium
CCGGGGCCGCCGCTGAACAGCGAGTACGGCGTGCGACGCCGCTCCCAGCTGGTGGCGAACACGACGTTCGGATCCTTCGGGTGAATGGCTACGTCGATCATGCCCGCCTTGTCGCTCACGAACTTCACGAGCTGCCAAGAGGTGCCGCCGTCGGTGGTCTTGTACAGGCCACGTTCCGGGTTGGAGCGCCACGCCGCCCCAAGCGCCGCCACGTACACCACATTCGGGTTACTCGGGTGCACCGCGATGCGGCCGATGTGCTCGGTCTTCTCGAGCCCCTTCGCGTTCCACGTGATGCCGCCGTCGGTGGACTTGAAAATCCCGCCGCCCGGCTCGATGGAGTTGCGGGAGTTCGGCTCGCCGGTGCCGGCCCACACCTGCTGGGTGTCCGACGGCGCGATGGCCAGCATGCCCATCGAGATCACGCGCTTGTCGTCGAACACCGGGCGCCACGTGGTGCCGTTGTTGGTGGTCTTCCAGATGCCACCGCCCGCCGCGGCGGCGAACAGGGTCTTGGAGGGGCCGGGGATGCCGACCACGTCGGACATGCGGCCCATGAAGTTGGCGGGGCCGACCGTACGCCAGCGCATGCCGGCCACGGCCGCGGAGTCGAGCGACTGCGCACCCAGCTCGGGAGCGCCCAGCGCTTGGGCGCCCACGAGCACGCTGCCAGCCAGCCACGCGAGAGAGGAAATTCGAGACATAGGGGAACGGTGGAGGAAGTCTTTCGGGGTTACCATGGAAAACGTACGCCCTCCCCTGCACGTTTAGCCAATGACACAAACTCGTGGTATCGCCGCGTTCAGCGCGGCCGCTCCTCTCGGTCCGTGGAGCTTCGAGCGCCGTGCACCCGGCCCGAACGATGTGCAGATCCAGATCCTGTTCTGTGGCATCTGCCATTCCGACCTGCACACGGTGCGCGGCGAATGGGGCCCGATCGCCTATCCGCAGGTGCCGGGCCATGAAATTGTGGGACGGGTCGTTTCGACCGGCGCGGACGTGACTCGATGGAAGACCGGCGACTTGGTGGGCGTCGGGTGCATGGTCGACAGCTGCCGCACCTGCCCCTCCTGCAAGGAAGGACTCGAGCAATACTGCGAAGGCGGCATGACCGGCACCTACGGCGGCGTGGAGAAGCAGACTGGTCTCCCGACCCAAGGCGGCTACTCGAACGCGATCGTGGTCGACGACCGCTACGTGCTGCGTATCCCCGACGGCATGGACCCCGCCGGCGCGGCCCCACTGCTCTGCGCGGGCATCACCACCTTCTCGCCGCTCCGCCACTGGAAGGTCGGCCCGGGCAGCCGGGTCGGCGTGGTCGGCATCGGCGGACTCGGCCACATGGCGGTGAAGCTCGCCGCCGCCATGGGCGCCCACGTGGTGGTGCTCACCACCTCGCCATCCAAGATCGATGACGCCAAACGCCTCGGCGCCCACGACGTCGTGATTTCGACGGACAAGGCAGCGATGAAGGCCTTCGCCAATTCGCTCGATCTGCTCATCGATACCGTCGGCACGTCGCATGATCTCGAGCCCGAGTTTGCCCTGCTTCGCCGCGACGGAGCGCTTTGCCTGCTGGGTGGCTCCCCCGAGCCGCACCATTATCCAGGCGCCTTCTCGTTCATCATGAAGCGGAAGACGCTGGCCGGCTCGCTCATTGGTGGCATCCCGGAAACGCAGGAGATGCTCGACTTCTGCGCCGAGCACGACATCGTCGCCGATATCGAAGTCATTGCCGCGTCGGCCATCAACGACGCCTATGAGCGCATGCTCACGTCCGACGTGAAGTACCGCTTCGTCATCGATATCGGCACGCTTCACGGGTGATCACCTGCCCCGATGCTAACGGCGGCGGGTCGCTTCCGTTAGCATTGGAACATGTCGCCCGCACTGCTCACAACAGGGCCTGACCCGGATTCGATCCTCGTCGTCGAAGGCGACGCCGATCTTCTGGACGTGCTCACGCACACCCTCGGTACCATTTGCGGTGCGGTCCGCACGGCGTCCACACGCACCGACGCTATCCGCGAGTGCACCATCGAGGCGCCCGATCTGGTGCTGCTCGATCTCGGCCTACCCGACGGCGACGGTGCCAACCTGCTGCGCCGGCTGCGCGGCCTTACCGACGCGCCGATCATCGTGCTGTCGGGTCGGGTGGAAGAAGAAGAAAAAGTCGCACTACTCGACGCCGGCGCCGACGATTTCATCATCAAGCCCTGCGGTGCCGCCGAGTTGCTGGCTCGTGTGCGCGGCCAGATGCGCCGATCAGCCACGTCGATCGCCGCTCGTTCCTGGGCGCGTATCGCCACGGACGGCGTCGAGATCGACCTCATCGCTCAACGCGTCGTCCGGCACGGTGAGCCGCAGCGACTCACGCCCACCGAATGGGCCTTACTGCGCGCGCTCGTCCTGCATTCGGGCCGCGCGCTTTCCTCGCGCGAGTTGTGGGATCTCGTGTGGGCTCGTGAGTTCGGCGACTTCGCCACGCACGTGCGTGTGCACATGACGCACCTGCGACGGAAAGTCGAGCCCGACCCCTCGATGCCGCGCCTGATCATCACGGAGCCGGGCGTGGGCTATCGATTCGTCGGCCCGAAATAGCCGAGCCGGCAAACGAGACCGACGCGCCGTAACGCCGTTGGCAAACAGAATGCGCGGCGCGTCCTTCGGCGTCTTGAACACACCGGCGAAGAAACGGAGCCGATCGACAACACCGCCGCCATCCCACCGCGCTGGCCGTCCTACCGCTTGCCGCGTCCTACGCACGGCTCCACATTCGCTCCCATGATGCGACTGACTCTTGCGGTGAGCGACCGACCAGTCATGACCCTGACCGACGCGCTCGCGCGCTTCGATGCGTTACCCGCGGTGTCCACGCAGGAGATGCACGGTGAATGGCGCGGCTCCGGGGTGCCGACCGGCCACGACATGGACGGGTTACTCGAGACCTATCAGTGGTACGGCAAGTCGTTCCTGAGCGACGAGGTCGTGCATCCGCTCGTATTCCGGACACGCCTTGGCCAGAAGTACGCCATCGATCCCTGCCTCATTCCGCTCTCGCTGTCGCGCTATCACGCGCTCACGCGGAACGTCGTGGCGCGCGCGCTCTTCAGGCTGGCCACCCCGTTGCTGCGCACTCGCAGTCCACGGGCACGGTTGCGGGCGGTATCCCATCGTGGCGTGACGACGGCCGCGATGGTGTATGATCATCTGCCCATCATCGACTGTTTCCGGCGCATCGACGAACGCTCCATGCTGGGTGTCATGGACATCCGCGGTGCAGCGCCATTCTTCTTTCAGTTGGAGCGGGATACATGACGCTGGCGCGTTGGCTGATGGGGGCATTCATGTTGACCGTGCTGTTCCTGCTGGGACTCGCTACCGTGTGGGCTCCCGATAAACCGGTCGCGATGCTGACCGCTCGCTGGGCACCGCCGCCGTCGCGCTTCATCGCGCTCGGCGGCATGCAGGTCCATCTGCGGGACGAAGGCCCACGCACCGATTCGGTACCGATCGTCCTCGTGCATGGCACGTCGGCCAGTTTGCACACCTGGAATGGATGGGCCGAGTCGATGCGCGGTTCGCGTCGCGTGATCCGCTTCGATCTGCCCGGATTCGGCCTCACCGGCCCGTCCCCGGACAACGACTACGCGCTGGCCGCCTACACCCGCTTCACGCTGCAGCTGCTCGACTCGCTCGGCGTGTCCCGCTTCGCGATCGCCGGCAATTCACTCGGGGGCGAGGTGGCGTGGGAGGTGGCGGCCGCGGCGCCCGATCGCGTGGCCGCCCTGCTCCTGGTAGACGCGGCCGGCTACAAGATCGTCTCGCAGACGGTCCCGATCGGGTTTCGCATGGCCCGTGCAGAATGGTTGGCGTGGCTGTTCACCCGCATCCTGCCGCGCAGCGTCGTGGAATCGAGCGTGCGCAGCGTCTACGGCGACCCGTCACGTGTGACCGATTCACTCGTCACGCGCTACTTCGAACTCACCTTGCGCGAAGGGAATCGCGCGTCCCTCCCGCGCCGTTTCGCGCAGTCCGCCAACGGCGCGGATTCCGCGCGCATCACCGCCGTGCGCGCGCCCACGCTGATCATGTGGGGTGGGCGCGATGGCCTGATTCCGCCCGATCACGCCGGGCGCTTCGCGCGCGACATTCCGGGCAGCCGTATCGAACTCTTCCCCGAGCTGGGCCACGTACCACACGAGGAGGATCCAGCGCGCACGGCCGCCGCGGTGCGCGCGTTTCTTGACTGCCCGAGCTGTCCCGTCAGTCGCTGAACTGATCAGCGTCCCGCGTTCACCCGTGCCGACAGTCCGACCAGCCGTTCGCCCGCCGCCCGGAGCGTTTCTTCCCGCTTGGCAAAATGGAAGCGGATGAGATGATTCACGGGCTCGCGGAAAAAGCTCGAGCCCGGCACACCGGCCACGCCGATATCCTTGATCAGCCATTCCGATGCCAGCGTGTCATTCGCAAAGCCGAGGGCCGTGATATCCACCATCACGTAGTAAGCCCCCTGCGGCTCGGTGAACGGCAACCCCGTGCTGCGGAGAATGTCGAGGAAGATCTCGCGCTTGGCGCTATAGAGCTCCGTCAGCCCCGCGTAATATGAGTCCGGCAGCTCAAGGGCACCCACCGCCGCTTCCATCAGCGGCGCCGCCGCTCCCACGGTGAGGAAATCGTGCACCTTCTTCGCCTGCGCGATCACGCTGGCGGGCGCGTGCACATAGCCGAGACGCCAGCCGGTGATGGAATACGTCTTCGAGAGCGAACTACAGGTGATCGTACGCTCGAAGGCGCCCGGCAGTGCGTTGAAATACACATGCCGATGCGGCTCGTAGACGATGTGTTCGTACGGCTCATCCATGATCACCCAGGTGTCGTACTGCTGCGCGTATTTGAGGATGATCATCAGCTCCTCACGCGTGAACACCTTGCCGCTGGGGTTCGACGGGTTGCACACCACGATCGCCTTGGGACGCTGCGCAAACGCGGCGGCCAGCACGTCTTCATCGAAGTTGAAGTGCGGCGGATGCAACGGGACGTAGATCGGCTCGGCCCCGGAGAGGATCGCGTCCGCCGCGTAGTTCTCGTAGAACGGCGAGAAGACGATCACCTTGTCGCCCGGATTGCACGCCGTCATCATGGCAACCATCATCGCTTCCGTGCTGCCACAGGTGACCACGAGCTCCGACTCGGGGTCGACCTCGAGCCCGCTGAAATGCGAGACCTTCTTGGCCAGCGCCGTCCGGAAGCGCGGCGCGCCCCATGTCACCGCATACTGATGGAACGGCCCGCGCGTGGCGCGCTCCAGCCCCTCCAGCAGCACTTCCGGCGGATCGAAATCCGGAAAGCCCTGCGACAGGTTGATGGCGCCATGCTGATTCGCGAGGCGCGTGGTAGCGCGAATCACCGATTCGCTGAAGACGGAAAGACGCTGGGCAGTCGTAGGCATGACGTGCACATATACCGCACGGTGCAGGTCGGCGCTACCTTCGCGCCATGCCTACCCGCACCTTCTGGCTGATCAGCGCCTCCGGGCTCGTCCCCTTTCTCGTCTGCCTGGCCATCGCCTACGGCACACCTGACACGAGCGCACTGCACGACGCCGCCGTCCGCACGTTCCTCGTGTACGCGGCGCTCACGCTCAGCTTTCTCGGCGGAGCGCGGTGGGGGGCCGAGCTCGCGCGTGTCCCCGATTCACCACACCTGTGGCGCATGGTCGCCGCCGCGGCGCCGACCTTGGTTGGCCTGGCCGCCCTCCTGCCGCAGACGCCGCTGAAGGCCGCGACCGGGCTGCTCATGCTCAGCGGCGGCATTCAGTTGGCGTGGGATGTCGCGGCGTCGCGCGACGGCCTGCTGCCGCCATGGAACGCCCGCGTGCGCACCGTCATGACCGTCGCCGGTACGCTGTGCAGTCTTGCCCTCTGGCCGACGATCGCATGACCACGTCCGATGCGTGCGCCCCGGTCACGGATGATGCGCCGCTTCCGCTTCCGCTGCGCGATGCCGTGTGCGCCAAGCTTGGCATCGCCCCCGCACCGCCGACGTTGCCGTTCCTGGACGCGGTGTACGGCGCGTGGTGCCGCCGCGTGCCGTTCGACAACGTGCGCAAGCTCATCGCGCTGCGACTCGCGCATGCACAGCCGCTCCCCGGTACGTATGCCGCCGACTTCTTTGAACACTGGCTCGGCCATGGCACCGGCGGGACCTGCTGGTCGTCCAGCAACGCGCTGCAGATGCTGCTCGTCGCGCTCGGCTTCACGACGCGCCGGATCGCGGGTTCCATGCGCGACCTCGGCATCATCACGCACGGCAGCACCGTCGTGACCATCGACGGTCGCGACTGGCTCGTGGATTCGTCGGCGCTCACGCAGCGTCCCGTGCCGCTCTTCACCGGCCCGTATCTCGATCCCGACCCCGCGTTTGCCACCACGTGGGACATGGACAACGACACGCACCTGCTGCGTTTCGGCGCCGTGCCCGGACCCGAGCACACCGTGTGCCGCTTCATGCTCGACCCGGTCGATCACATGTATTTCGGCGAGGCGCACGAGCGATCGCGCACCATCGGGCGATTCAACGAAATCACGTACGCGCGGCGTAACGTCGCCGACGGATTTGTGGTGCTGCAGTACGGCGTGCGCTATCACCGCACGGCGCACGGCACCGAGGCCCGCGCGCTCGACCGCGACGCGCTGCGACAGGTCCTCGCCGACGACTTCGGCCTTGGCCCCGACATCCTGCAGCGCTACGAAGCGTGCGGGGCCCTCGATGCCAACTTCACGGCCACGGTCTCCACATGAACGCCCCGCGCGCTCACGTGACCGACGCGGACGCCGGATTCGCCATCGCCGCCCGACGCCTGCTGCCACTGCTGTTCGTGAGCTACATCGTGGCGTTTCTGGACCGTGTGAATGTCGGGTTCGCCAAGTTGCAGATGGCGTCGGACCTCGGTTTCTCCGACGCCGTGTACGGATTCGGTGCCGGCATTTTCTTCCTCGGTTACTTCCTGTTCGAGGTGCCGAGTAATCTGCTGCTGGAGAAGTTCGGAGCGCGCCGGTGGATTACCCGCATCATGTTCACGTGGGCGATCGTATCGGGTGCGTTCGCGTTCGTGGACCGGATTCCCTGGGGACCGCTGCCGGCGCTGTTCGGGGTCGCACCACTCGCGTTCGGCTTTTATGCCTTGCGCTTTTTGCTCGGTATCGCCGAAGCCGGGTTCTTCCCGGGCATCATTCTCTATCTCACCTACTGGTTTCCGGCCGCCAAGCGCGCCCGGACGGTGGCGCTATTCATGACGGCGGTGGCGGCGGCCAACGTGATCGGTGCCCCAGTGTCGGGCGCCATCATGCAGTACGCCGATGGTATGGGTGGCATGAGCGGATGGCGATGGCTGTTCGTGCTCGAGGCGATTCCGTCAATCATCGCCGGCATCGGCATCTGGTTCCTGCTACCCGACCGGCCGGCGCAGGCCGCGTGGCTCACCCCTGCGCAACGCGCCGCCATCACCGCGCAACTCGCCGACGAGGACACCGCCGCGCACGGCGCCGCGAGTGTCGCCGCGACCGGTGTCGCGACCGGTGTCGCGACCGGTGCGGTGCAGGCGCTCCGCAGCGGCCGTGTGTGGGTGCTGGCACTGGTGTATCTCGCCGGCACCTTCGCCCTGTACGGCGTGAGCTTCTGGATGCCGACCATCGTGCAGGAAATGGGCATCGGAAAAACGGCGTATCTCGAGATCGGCCTGCTCAGCATGATCCCGTGGGGGACCGCCGGCATCGTCATGGTATGGGCCGGCGCCCGCTCCGACCGGACCGGCGAGCGCCGCCAGCATGTGGCGGGCTCGTTGTTCGTGGCGGCGGCGGGACTGGTCGCGCTGGTGCTCGCCGGTGCGCACGTGGTGCCGGCGCTGATCGCCCTCTGCTTCGTGACGTCCGGCGTGCTGTCGTTTTTCGCCACGTTCTGGTCGTTGCCCACCGCCTTCCTCCGGCAAACCGCCGCCGCAGCCGGTATCGCGTGGATCAACGCGGTTGGAAATCTTGGCGGCCACTTCGGACCGGACATCGTCGGCCGCATCCGAACGGCCGCGGGCAGTGCGAACTATGCGTTTCTGTTTCTCGCGGCGCTGGCGGTGGCCGCGGCCCTCCTCACACTCCTCGGCACGGGTGCACGCGACCGGATCATCACGACGCGGAACGCCTGACCGTGACGCCGGCGGGGTGATGCTGTGTCGTCGCGCAGGAGCACGCGAACACGCCGTGGCGAAGAACGGCCGCTACGCCTCCACGCGGACCCGTTCGCGACTCAACCGGAGCCCCGCCGCGAGGAGCACGGCCGCTCCCAGCGAAAAGGTGATCCCCCCAAAGGCCGTACCGGCCAGTGCGGTCTTGGCGCCCTCATCCTCGCGTAGCCGTTGTCCTATCGCCGCGCCGAGGGTCGCGACGACGACCAGCAGCCGGATGATCCAGAGGCCGTGGCGCCGCGGCATGCGCGGGAGGCGGTGTTCGACGTCGTGCGTTCCGGCGGACTGACCCACACCGCGCCACTGCCACACGGCCCGTTGGCGCACGATGCGTCGCCAGAGCACCAGCGTCACCACGGCAAAGATGACCGTGCACCACAGCTGCAGCGCGTCGTGCAATGGGACGCTCCCGCCGAAATGCGGCACGGGCGTTCGCAGGATCGGGAACCACGGGACCAGCCACCCCGAGTGATTGCCGTGTGTCACGCCGTCCAGCAACACGTGGGACATGCCGCCCACCCACGCCGACACGGCCACACGTCCCCACGCACGCAGCGTCTGCGGGGGGCGAATCGCCGCCAGATCATGGGGCTTCCACCACGCGTGATCCGGAACGTATGGCAGCAGCGCGGGAATCAGCAGCACGGTTGTGATCCACACTAACAGCGCGGTCAACGGAATCGTAAACCAGAATTGCGCCGACAGCGTGTGACTGAGCAGCCAGTCGTCGTGCAGGCGGCCGATGAACTCCAGGTCCGGGGCCATACTCCCGATACACAGCGCAATGCCGGAGAACCGCGCGGGCCAGCGGAGCTTGAGCGGGAGGACGAGCGCCTGATGCGACAGGAGTGTGGCGGGCATATCTCTTAAGTGTCGTGATGATGGCGGCATCAGAGCGATTCGCGATACACAGTCGCTCACGACCTCGACAGTCGCCCGACGATCGCGTCGCGGGGTGGCGTCGGTCACGCAACGAACTCGCAACGCCGGCGGTGCCTTGGCGGCGCCTCGACCGTCGACCGGGGCAGCATGTGCCCCACCGACGCGATGAATCGTCCGTACCGCAGAGCGCAGCCGTGCCAGGGCGAGCACGTGGTTGTCGCTGCAGGTCCCACACGTCTCCCAATGCCGTGACATCGTGCCCCAATTAGACCGTGTGTTGGCCCGCCTCGAGTCTGGCGCCGCTAGCCAGATCATTCTCGAAGCCGACGCTCCGATCCGTTGCGTCACCGCGACAGGACCGCAGGCGATCAGCCAGCAGGTGCTGTCGAGCAAGCAGGTGCTCGCGCTCGTGGGCGAGATGGCCGAGGCGGACCAGAAGGCGGCGGTGGCCATCGGTCGCGGCATTCGGTTCCTGTACTCGTGGAACGACCAGCAGTGGCTCGTGGAGCAAGACGGCAGCGCCGTGCACACGCGACTCACCGTCCGGCAATACGTCGAACAGGCCGCCGTGGCGCCGGAAGCGCCGCAGCCCGCGCCGCAGCCCGCGCCGCAGCCCGCGCCGGCCCTTCGTCGGTATCGCACCACCGACGTCGCCTTCGACGATGCCGCCGACAGCGCACTCGCCCGGGAGCGCTTCGAGGTCCTGTTACTCGAACAGGTACGCC
>CAIUOO010000282.1 GCA_903900795.1 uncultured Gemmatimonadota bacterium
CATCCAGCTGCGTACGCCGACCTCGATCAGCAAGGGCAACTCCCCCCTGGTCGTGGTGGATGGCGTCATTCAGTCGGCGTCGTTCGACGCGGCCAGCGCCGATCTCCAGTCGATGGATATCGAGAGCGTGGAAGTGGTGAAAGGCGCCGCCGCTGCGTCGCTGTATGGCTCGCGCGCGGCGTCGGGTGTGATCCAGATCCGCACCCGCCGCGGCACGGGCCTCGCGGAAGGCACCACGAAGTTCACGCTCCGCACCGAGTATGGAAACAACGAGCTCGGTCGCAAGGTGAACTGGGCGCAGCAGCATTCCTTCCTGTCGAACGCCCAGGGAGAGTTTTTGAATGCGGCGGGACAGGTGGTGCCCCGTGAGCTGCGTGTGCCGGATCCCATTTACGCGCGCTTTCAGGACAATCCGTTCAAGGCGGGCACGTTCTACGACCAGGTGGATCGCTTCTTCAATCCTGGCGATTTCATGCGCAACTCGCTGAACATTGCGCAGAACGGCGGCAAGACGAACTGGTTCTTCTCGTATGTGAATCAGAAGGAAGACGGCGTGGTCCTGAACAGCGGCCGCTACGATCAGAACGACTTCCGGCTCAACCTCGATCATCGTCCGCGCAGCGACCTCAGCATCGGGGTGAGCGCGTATCACAGCCGATCCACGCGTCTGAACCTGTATGATGACACCTTTTTCGACCTCATCAATCAGGCGCCGGACGTCGACTTGCGTCAGCGTGATCCGGACGGCACGCCGTACATCTTCCAGCCCGATTTCGAGGGACGCGAAGAGAATCCGCTGTACGTGCTGTCCACCGAAAAGCGCAACCGGAATCGCGCCCGCACACAGGGCGCCATGGAAGCACGTTACACGCCCCGTTCGTGGCTCACCGTCGACGGCAACTTGTCCTACGACCGCTCCGACCGCTCCACCGACTTCTTCCTCGATCAGGGCGTGAAGACGGAAGGCTTCGGCAATGGTGGCCCCGGTGAGATCTCGCGTTTCAACGGCATTACCAATGCGCTCAACGCATCGTTGTCGGCTAATCTGCTCAAGCGCGTCGGCAGCTTCACGCTGCGCAGCACGGTGCGTGGTCTGATGGAACGCGAGACCAACGATCTCGTGAACGCAAGCGGTCAGATCTTCTCGACGCCGGGCGTGAACAGTCTGAACAATGCCACGGTCCGCTTTGTGAATTCCACGAGCGAGACGATTCGGACCAACTCGTTCTTCGTGAGCGGCGCTGCTGACTATCGTGGGAAGCTCATTGTCGACGCACTTGCCCGCATGGACGGCAGCTCGCTGTTCGGTCCGGAAGAGCAGGAGAACTGGTACTACCGCGGCTCGGCGGCTTACCGCATTTCCGAAGAGACCTGGTTCCCGCTCAAGAGCGTCTTCAACGAGTTCAAGCTGCGCGCGTCGCAGGGTACGGCCGGTGGTCGCCCCGACTTCAACGACCAGTACGAAACCTTCAACTTCATTGAAGGTGGCGGTCTGGTGAAGCAGAACCTCGGCAACAAGTTCCTGAAGCCCGAGTACTCGAAGGAAACTGAACTCGGTATCGACGCGATCGTGAAGAATCGCTACTCGATTCAGCTGTCGTACGCGCGCCAGACCACCTCCGATCAGCTGCTGCTGATCCCGCTCGCTGGCTACTTCGGCTACGCCAACCAGTGGCAGAACGCCGGCACGGTCACGGGCAATACCTACGAGGCGACGCTCGAAGCGCAGATCGTGCGCAAGCCCACGTTCACGTGGCGTGCCGGCGTGGTCGCCGATCGGTCGCGCAACAAGATCACCGAGTTCAACCGCCCGTGCTTTACCACCGCCACCGTGGGCTTCCGCTGCGCCGGTGAGACGCTCGGCAACATGTACGGCTTCCGCTTCATCGGCGACGCATCCGAGCTGCCGGCCGATGCGAAGTCGCGCGCGAGTGAATTTGCGCGCAACGATGAAGGGTTGTTGGTGTACGTCGGCGCCGACAACGCCTATACCGACGGCGAAACCAAGCGCCTGTGGGGCTCGCCGGCGGTGACGATCGGCAGCCAATCGTATCAGTGGGGCATGCCGGTCCGTGCCACCGATTCCACGGGCAACGCGGCCGTGACCCGCATTGGCGACGGGAACCCGGACTTCCGCTTCGGCGTGTCTAACACGATCGGCTGGCGTGGCGTGCAGCTGTTCATGCTGTGGGACGCACAGGTTGGTGGCGATGTGTACAACTCCACGAACCAGCGCATGTACCAGTATCAGCGCAGCCGTGATGTGGATCAGGCGGGCAAAGCGCAGGAGCTCAAGAAGCCCATCGAGTACTATGTGTCGCTCTATTCGGCCGCTGACCCGACGAGCTACTTCGTGGAAGATGGGAGCTTCGTGAAGCTGCGTGAGCTGTCGCTCAAGTATCGCTTGCCAAGCAGCTTCTCGCGTGCGTTGGCGCGGTTGGGTGCCGAGCAGGCCTCGGTGTCGCTCATCGGCCGTAACTTGGTGACGCTCACGCGCTATAAGGGGTACGACCCCGAAGTCGGCAGTGTGCTCAGTCGCGTCGACAGCTTCTCGTATCCGCGCTATCGCACGTTGACGGGCAGCTTCGAAATCACCTTTTGATCGGCGAGCCTCAACTCATGAATTCGACTCTCAAGAAGTTCGCTTTGCCGATTGGCCTCACGCTCATTGCGGCGTCCTGTCAGGACCTGAATGTGGTGAATCCCAACCGGCCCGATGCCGCGCGCGCGAC
The DNA here is from genome assembly GCA_903900795.1 of uncultured Gemmatimonadota bacterium. GTDB lineage: Bacteria > Gemmatimonadota > Gemmatimonadetes > Gemmatimonadales > Gemmatimonadaceae > Gemmatimonas. Next base: position 2,733 of record CAIUOO010000282.1, read on the forward strand.
GGCACAGCCGGTCACGACGGAATCGTTCGTGGCCACGTCGTTTCGCACCTGGTGGCCGGTGGCGGGTCACGACGACTACCCCGCGTGGGCCTTCAGCACGATGGCGCGCGAGATGACATCCGGCTTCGCCGACTTCGGCCAGCTCGAACTGTCGTCCGAGCCGCGTCAGTCATGGAACAACAGTCCGGTGAACGCGCGCCGGCAGGTGAATGAGCAGCCGTGGTATCAGTTGTACCGCACGATCTCGGCGGCCAACGACGTCGTGGGCGCCATCGATCGCGGGCTCGTGATCGAGACGGCCGCGCGCACCGCTCGGGCCAAGGCCATGGGCAAGTTCATGCAGGGAATCTCGTACGGTTATCTCGGCCTGTACTTTGACAAGGGCGCGTTGATCGACGAGACCACCAAGCTGGATACGCTCACGGGCAAGGTGCCGACGTTCGTGGACTACAAGGTGGTCACGACGTTCGGTATCAGGCAGTTGGACGCGGCGATCGCTACCGCGAATGCACAGCCAACGATGACGTTCCCCGTCGACAACTTTCTGTATCAGTCGCTCACGAAGGATCAGTTCGTGCAGCTGGCGAACTCGTTCGCCGCGCGGCTTCTGGTGTACTCGGCCCGCTCGCGTGAAGAGCGGGCCGCCGTGAACTGGGCAGACGTCATCCGTCGCGTGGACGCCGGCATCAAGACGGATTTCGCGCCGACGGCCCAGCCTGACGTGTTCTTCGATGACTGGAAGCGTCTGATCGCACGCTTGCGCACGGCAGGACGTCCCTCGGACTTCGGCCGTCCGAGCTATTGGCTCGTCGGTCCGTCTGATTCAACGAACGGTTGGCGGACCTGGGTCGCGACGCCAAACGACAGCCGTCAGCCGTTCCGCATCACGACGAAGGATCGTCGCATTCAGGGTCCGACGGGACCGACGTCGGTGGGCAAGTACATGGGCTACAACCTGAACAACATCTTCCAGGCGGCCCGCGGTACGTATCGGTTCTCGCACTACTTCTACAAGCGGAACGGTGTGGATCTCACGTTCCAGACGGGCCCGCAGGTCGCGATGACGGTGACCGAGATGGATCTCCTCAAGGCTGAGGCACTCATCCGCCTGGGCCGTGCCGCGGAAGCGGTGCCGCTCATCAACAAGTCGCGCATTGCCAACGGCGAACTACCGGCGGTGACGGTGGACGGTCCGCCGAACGAAGCGGGCTGCGTGCCGCGCAAGGAAGCCGGTGGTTGCGGCAGCTTGTGGGATGCGCTGCGCTATGAGAAGAGCATCGAGGGCGCCGGCGTGAACGGTGTCGTCGCGTTTTTCGACGCGCGTGGCTGGCGGACGCTCCCGGAAGGCACGCCGATTCACTTCCCGATTCCGGGCCGTGAACTGCAGACGTTGCGGCTTCCGCTCTACACGTTCGGTGGACCTGGTGGACAGGGCAGTGCACCGGCGCGTGATCCGGAGCGTTGCCCGGTGTCGTTGGCGCGGTGTGCGCCGTAAGTCTGGTCAGCGTGATGGGTTGAACTGATCACGCAGAGACGCAGAGGGCGCAGAGCTCGCAGAGGAAAAGTACTCTCTGCGGCCTCTGCGCCCTCTTTGTTTTTCTCTGCGTGATCAGTTCAGCGATCAACCAAACGGCACGCGTCACCCGCCGTAATGCTTCCCCATCTTCCGTCCGTAGTACGCACCCGCCGCCGTGAGCACGATGCTTACTACGAAGGCGGAAAACATCCCGAACGGTTCGCCGATGGCCCAGCCAGCGTATCCACCGATTGTGGCGCCGAGAAAGGCCAGCAGACGTGTCATACCAACCTGACTACGCGCCCAGCAGCTGCGTGACCGTGGCCGCCACGTTGTCGGCGCTGATGCCGAACTTCTCGTACAGCGTAGGCGCCGGCGCACTGGCTCCGAAGGTGGAGATGCCGACGATCGCCCCGGTGTCACCAACCCACTGGTACCACGACATCGGATGCGCCGCTTCCACCGCCACACGCGGTACGCCGGCTGGCAGCACGCTGGCGCGATACGACGCGTCTTGGCTGGCGAACAGTTCGAGGCTGGGGCAGCTCACCACCCGCGCGTTCACACCGCCCGCCGCCAACTTTTCACGAGCCGCCAGCGCGATCTCGACTTCCGAGCCACTCGCCATCAGTACCACGTTAGGCACGCCGTTGGTGTCGGCCACCACGTACGCCCCGCGCGGCACACCAGCGCGTGCGCGCGCCGGCTCGTTGAAATACGACAGCTTCTGCCGCGTGAGCACGATGGCCGACGGGCCGGTGCGATGCGCGATCGCCACGCGCCACGTTTCGCTCACCTCGTCGGCATCGGCCGGACGCAGCACCAGCAAATTCGGAATGCAGCGCAGCGCCGTGAGATGCTCGATGGGCTGGTGCGTGGGGCCGTCTTCGCCGAGTCCGATGGAATCGTGCGTGAACACATAGATCGCCTGCACGCCCATGAGCGCGGCCAGGCGAATGGCCGGACGCATGTAGTCACTGAACACCAGGAACGTGCCGCCGTACGGGATGATGCCGCCGTGCAGCCCCATGCCGTTCATGATCGCGCCCATCGCATGTTCGCGAATGCCGAAATGGAAGTTGCGACCGGCGGCGGCCGTGGGAGCGTAGTACGTCGCCCCCTTCACGTTCGTGAGGTTCGAGCCCGTGAGATCGGCGCTGCCGCCGATCAACTCAGGCGCCGCCGATGCGACCGCGTTGATCACCACGCCACTCGCCGCACGGCTCGCCACGTTGCCGCTCTTGGCATCGAACACCGGGAACGCGCTGTCGAGTGCCGCCGTGACCGTTCCCGCGTTGCGACGCAGCAACTCGGCGGCGAGCTCGGGGTGCGCCGCTTGGTACGCGGCCCACTTGGTCTTCCACTCGGCGTGCGACGCGGCACGCGTGGCCACGCGCTCCGTCCAATGCGCGCGCGCGGCATCGGGTACGAAGAACGGCTCGGTGCTGGGCCAGCCGTAGGTCGTTTTGGTGAGCGCAATCTCGGCGGCGCCCAACGGTTCACCGTGCGCCTTGGCCGTGTCCTGCTTGTTGGGCGACCCGAAGCCGATGTGCGTCTTCGTGATGATCATCGTGGGACGCTGCGTGTCGGCCTTCGCTTCAGCGATGGCGGCGTCGATGGCGGCCAGATCATTCACGTCGTGCACCTGCAACACCTGCCAACCGTACGCGGTGAAACGCTGCTCGGCGTTGTCGCTGCAGGAGAGATCGGTGCTGCCGTCGATCGTGATGCCGTTGTCGTCGAAGAATCCGATCAGTTTGCCGAGCTTAACGTGACCGGCGTAGCTGGCCGCTTCGTGCGAGATGCCTTCCATGAGGCAACCGTCGCCCGCCACGAAGTACGTGTAGTGATCGACGATGTCATGGCCGGGGCGATTGAACGTCGCGGCCAGATGCGACTCGGCCACGGCGAACCCGACGGCGTTGGCGACACCCTGGCCGAGCGGGCCGGTGGTCGTTTCCACACCGGGCGTGTGGTGCACTTCGGGGTGCCCCGGTGTTTTGCTCTGCCACTGACGGAAGCGCTTGATCTCGGCCAGCGGCAAATCGTAACCCGCCATGTGCAACGTGCCGTATAGCAGCATGGACGCATGGCCCACCGACAGCACGAAGCGGTCGCGGTCGGCCCACAGCGGCGCCGACGGGTCGTGGCGCAGGTGACGCGTGTACAGCGCGTAGGCCAGCGGCGCGAGCGCCATCGGGGTGCCGGGGTGCCCGGATTCGGCGGCCTGCACCGCATCCATGGCGAGTGTACGGATCGTATCGATCGCGAGACGTTCGGTCTCGGGTACGGCAGCGGCA
>CAIUOO010000283.1 GCA_903900795.1 uncultured Gemmatimonadota bacterium
ACCGACTCGTCGGCTTCCTCACCCGCGGGGACATCGTTCGCAAATTGATCGGATCCTGACTCATGGCTGGTCGTCGCACTCTTACCATCGTTAAGCCGGACGCCTTCGCCAATGGCAAGGCCGGCCTCATCATCGCGCTGCTCGAGAAGTCGGGCTTCACCGTCAAGGCGGCGCGCGTCATGCGCCTCACGACCGCCCAGGCGGGTGAGTTCTATGGCGTCCATCGCGAACGGGGATTCTTCGGCGAGCTCGTGGAATTCATGACCAGCGGTCCATGTATGCCGCTCGTGCTCGAGCGCGACGACGCCGTGGCCACACTGCGCACCGTGATCGGCGCGACCGACCCGGCCGAGGCGGCCGAGGGCACCGTGCGCAAGCTGTACGCGGAGTCGAAGGGCCGGAACGCGATTCATGCGTCCGATTCCGACGAAAACGCGGCGATCGAAGCCGCGTTCTTCTTCGCCGGCACGGACGTCCTCGCGGGCTGATCGCCCGCGGTGTGGTAGGATTGGCTAACTTGTGGTCGGTGCATTACTTGGACGTACCGACCAGAGGAGAAAAAGGGAGCGGGAGCCCTTGTGTCTGAGGGGCTCCCGCTCTACGTTACACGGCTATGCTGTGCTTTGACATCCGGAGTCTGGAAGCCCGTGCCGAGGGTGTGGACGGAGTGCTCGCCACATCGGATCCGGTGTGGGAGGCCGACGATACACGCCCGGCTGATGCCGGTGTGCACGTCGTTGGCCGGCTTTCTGCTGCAGGTCACGGTCGCTTTTACCTGAGCGGCCGGCTGGAAGGGGCGGCAGTCACGGAGTGCAGGCGTTGCCTGTCCGACGTGACCGTCGCTGTGTCGGAAGACGTTCACATGTTGTTCGCGGAATCGGGTCTCGACGATGCGGACGAGCAGGACGTGTTTCCGATCCCCGCTGGGGCGCGTGAGCTTGATCTCCGTCCGGCGGTGCGCGAGGAATGGCTCCTGGCCGTTCCGGCGTTCGCGCTCTGTCGGGACGATTGTCGGGGCTTCTGCGCGACCTGCGGTGCCGATCGCAATGCGGGAGCATGTCCCTGTGCTCCATCAACTGATCCCCGTTGGGCCGGCCTGCGCGACCTGCGTAGCGCCGACGCCTAAACGGTTCTTCTCGTCTCGAACGTTCAGGTCAGAGTCCCATGGCCGTACCGAAGCGCCGCACATCTACGCGGCGGAAGCGCGCCCGCAACACCCACAAGGTCGCGCCCGCCATCGTCATTCAGTCGTGCCCGCAGTGCGGCACCATGAAGCGCCCGCACCGCGTGTGCAATGAGTGCGGGTTCTATGCGGGTGAGCAGCGGGTAACTGCGCAGGAAGCGTAAGTTTGGCGCGCATTGCCGTGGATGCCATGGGGGGTGATCTTGCCCCCCGGGCCCCCATCGCCGGCGCACTCCAAGCGCTTGGAGCGCTGCCCCCGCAGCATCACATCGAACTCGTAGGGCAGACCTCCGTCATCGAGGCGGAAATCGACGCGCTCCTGCGTGGCGATTTCGCCGCGCTTTCGCGCGTCCGCGATCGGATCGCGATCATCGAGGCGCCTGAGGTCATCGCGATGACCGACAAGCCGTCGGTCGCTCTCCGCGGTAAGACCAACAGCTCCATGGTCGTCGGCATCAAGCGGGTCGCCGACGGGCATGCCCACGGGTTCGTTTCCGCCGGCAACACCGGTGCGCAGATGGCCGCGTCCCTCGTGCATCTCAAATTGCACACCGGCCTCACGCGACCAGCCATCGGCACCTTGTTTCCCACGGCCAACGATCCGATCCTGGTGCTCGATTCCGGCGCCAACATGGACTGCTCGCCCGAGGAACTGGTGCAGTTCGCGCGGATCGGGACCGTGTACGCCCGGGCGCTGCTTGGACGGGCCAACCCGGCGGTTGGATTGCTCTCGGTTGGGGAGGAAGCCGAGAAGGGCAACGCGGCGGTCAAAGATGCCCATCGGCGACTGCTCGCCTCTGGACTCAACTTCCTCGGCAACGTCGAGGGACGCGACCTTCCCAATGGGCGCTGTGATCGCGGTACCATCGATGTCGTCGTGTGTGATGGGTTCACCGGAAACGTGTTGCTCAAGTTCTACGAGAGCATCGGGCCGATGCTCATCGGGATGGTGGCGAAAGTCGCCGGGCTTGATGCCCGCGGCATAGCCCGCTCCCTCACCCAGCTCGATGTGGACGAGCAGGGCGGGGCCCCCCTCCTCGGTGTACGGGGCGTCAGCATCATCTCGCACGGCAAGAGTTCGCCGCGCGCGATAGAAAACGCGATCTTGGTAGCGCTGCGCGCCTACGAGTCCGGCATGACCGACGAAATCGGACGCCGGCTCGCCGAATCCATGCCAACCACGTCTGGGAACGCCGCATGAAGCGTCCGATCGCCTACATCGCCGGGACGGGTCACGCAGTCCCGAAGAACATCATGACCAACGCCGATCTCACGGCGATGGGACTTGATACGAATAATGAGTGGATTGTCGATCGCACCGGAATTAAGCAGCGACACATCGCGCGCGACGGCGAGACGCTGACGTCACTCTCGGCCGAAGCGTCGCGCATGGCCATGGCGCGCGCTGGCGTACAGCCCGGCGAGATCGATGTCATCATTCTCGGAACGGCGACGCCCGACCACCTGCTGCCCGCCACGGCGGTTGAGATTCAGACCGCGCTCGGATGCACGCGGGCGGCCGCGTTCGACATCTCGGCAGCCTGCTCCGGTTGGCTCTACGCCGCGATCATGGGGGAGTCGCTGATCGCGAGTGGATCGGCCGACACCGTGCTCGTCATCGGCGCCGAAATGCTCAGCACGATCGTCGATTGGACCGACCGCAACACCTGCATCCTGTTCGCGGATGGCGCCGGGGCCACCGTGCTGCGCCGCAACAAGGAACGGGGCGGCGCGAAGGGCGTCCTCTCGTCGTTCATGCGCTCCGATGGCGCGCTCACTGAACTGCTGTGGCGTCCGGCGGGTGGCGGTGCGGAGCCCTTCTCGCCCGAAGTATTCGAGCAGAAGCGGCACTACGTGCGCATGGCCGGTCGCGAGGTGTTCAAGCATGCCGTTCGCTCCATGGCTGAAGCCACCGATCGGGCGCTCGACAGCGCACGCCTCACCGCCGCCGATGTTGATTTGCTGATTCCACATCAGGCCAACGTGCGCATCATCGAGGCCACCGCAAAGCATGCGGGCATCTCGATGGATAAAGTCTTCGTCAACGTCGATCGCTTCGGTAACACCTCCGCCGCGTCGATCCCCATCGCGCTCAGCGATGCGGTCGAGCAGGGGCGGGTCAAAGACGGAACGACCGTGATGTTCGTGGCCTTCGGCGCCGGTTTCACATGGGGATCCCTGGTCGCTCGATTCTGAGCGCCAGGCCCCCCGCCCTCGACATCCAGAACCATATGGAATACGTACTGCTGCTGCCTGGGCAGGGGTCGCAGAAGGTGGGCATGGGGAAAGATCTCTTCGAGGCCTTTCCCGCGGCCCGCAACGTCTTTCACGCGGTCGACGACGCCGTCGGGGCGTCCATATCGACGCTCGCGTTTGACGGGCCGTCGGACGACCTCACACGCACCCTGAACGCGCAGCCCGCCTTGCTGGCGCACAGCGCCGCCGTCTGGGCCGTCGTGCAGAGTGCGATTGGTCCTTCCGTCCGTGCGGCGGCGGGACACTCGCTCGGCGAGTTCTCGGCGTATCATGTCGCCGGCGCTCTCGACGTGGCGGGCGCCGCTCGCATTGTGCGCCGACGCGGCACGTTGATGTACGAACAGGGCGTGGCGCGCCCGGGCGCTATGGCGGCGATTCTGGGCGTGCTCTCGGCGTCCATCGACGATATTTGCGTGCAGGCCAGCGCCGAGCGCGGTCTCGTGGTACCGGCCAACTACAATAGCGACGAGCAGGTCGTGATCTCCGGTGAGGTGGCCGGCGTTGAGCGTGCCATGGAATTGGCCAAGGAGGCGGGCGCCAAGCGCTGTCTCCCGCTGCCCGTGAGCGGTGCGTTTCACTCGCCGCTCATGGAGCCGGCGGTCGCCGGACTTCGAGACGCCCTGCAGGCGGAAGCGTGGAAGGACCCTCGGGTGCCAGTCGTAGCCAATGTGAACGCGGCGCCGATTACGTCGGCCGGTGTTGCCGGTGAGCTGTTGGTCCAACAGCTCACCGCGCCCGTCCAATGGACCCGCGTGAGTCGTCTCCTGGTTCAGCAGCACCCCGAGGCCACCTTCGTCGAGATTGGGAGTGGCGCGGTGCTCACCGGCCTCTTGCGACGTCTGGCGCCGTCGGTGAAGACTCTTGCGTGTGGCACCGTCGCCGAGGTCGAGAAGCTGCTCGTGCTCGCCGGCGAATCCGCATAACGTTCGCGAACTCGAACTCCACGACTGTCTCATGAGCGGACTGTGCATCGACTTGACCGGGCGCGTGGCGCTGGTCACCGGATCGACCCGGGGCATCGGACGCGCGATTGCCGGCACGTTGGCGAGCGCCGGGGCGCGCGTTGCGGTGACCGGGCGCGATCAGGCCCGCGCGGACGCCGCCGCGCAGCAAATCGCTGAGCAAACCGGGGTCGAGACGCGGGGCTACGCCGCCGACGTCTCCGAGACGGCGCAGGCCATCGCGCTGGTGGCTGCGGTCGAAAAGGATTTCGGCCAGCTCGACATTCTCGTCAACAACGCGGGCCTGACGCGGGACAACCTGCTGCTGCGCCTGAAGGACGACGACTGGGACGCGGTGATCAACGCGAACCTGCGCGGCGCGTTCGCGACCTGCCGCGCCGCCTCTCGCGGAATGATGAAGCGACGCTACGGCCGCATCATCAACGTGGCCAGCGTCGTCGGTCTGATCGGCAACAAGGGGCAGGCCAACTACGCGGCGAGCAAGGCGGGGTTGATCGGCTTGACCAAGTCGATCGCCAAGGAACTCGCGTCGCGGAATATCCTGGCCAACGTAGTGGCTCCCGGTTTCATCGACACCGAGATGACGGTCGCGATGACACCGGAAGCCCGCAGTGCGCTCAGTGCGGGGATTCCGCTCGAGCGCCTCGGCAGCGCCGAGGACATCGCGAGCATGGTGGCTGTGCTCGCGTCCGACCTGACCAGTTATGTGACTGGTCAGGTGTTCGTGGTGGACGGCGGCATGGTCATGTAGGGTGGCCGGTGGTCGGGGACGGACTTTGCGGTTCCTGCCGTCAAGCCCTCCCAGCGACGCCATTGCATGGCTAAGTTCCGCATTCTCAACTACTCCAACATCCCAGAGGATCGTTCCTATGTCGGATCACGCGTCGAAGATCAAGGATATCATCGAAAAGGAGCTCGGAGTGGAGCGCGAGAAGCTCACGCCCGAGGCGAGCTTCATCGAAGACCTCGGCGCCGACTCGCTCGATATCGTCGAACTGGTCATGGAGTTCGAGAAGGAATTCAACATCGACATCCCCGATGAGGATGCCGAGAAGCTCCGCACGGTCGGCGATGCGGTGTCCTACCTCGAGGCGAAGGTCGCCGGCTAATGCGGCGGCGGGTCGTCGTTACGGGGCTCGGTGCCGTTACGCCTGTCGGCAACGACGTGGCGACGACCTGGCGGTCATTGCTCTCGGGAGTCTCCGGGGGCGCTGACATCACGAAGTTCGATGCGTCCAAGTATTCCGTGCGATTCGCCTGCGAGGTCAAGCAGTTCGACCCGCTCTCGTACATGGATCGTAAGGAAGCCAAGCGCGCCGATGTCTACGCACACTATGCCGTCGCGGCATCTGTGCAGGCTGCGGCTGACGCCGGCATCGTTCCCGGGGCCATTGCTCCGGAGACGATGGGGGTCATCATCGGCAGTGGTATCGGTGGGATTCGGAGTTTCGAAGACCAGCACGATGTGTATCGGACGTTGGGCCCGAGCAAGATCTCGCCGTTCTTCATCCCGATGTTCATCGGCGACATCGCCGCGGGCATCGTGTCCATGCGGTTACAGGCAAAGGGGCCGAACTACGCCACCGTCTCCGCGTGCGCGTCAAGCGCCCACGCGATCGGCGACGCCTTCCGGATCATCCAGTATGGGGACGCCGACGTGATGTTCGCCGGCGGATCCGAGGCGGCGGTGACGCCGATGGCGATCGGCGGATTTGCGAACATGGGCGCACTCTCCACGCGCAATGAGTCGCCGGCCACCGCGTCCCGACCCTTTGACAAGGATCGGGACGGGTTCGTGATGGGTGAAGGGTCCGGAGTGGTGGTGCTCGAGGAACTCGAGCATGCCCGTCGCCGCGGCGCCCGCATCTATGGCGAAATCGTGGGCTACCGCGCCACGGGTGATGCCTATCACCTCACGGGACAGCCGGAAGCGCACGAAGGGCTCCAGCGGGCGATGCTGGGTGCGATGAAAGACGGTGGGCTCGCGCCCACGGACGTCGATTACATCAACGCCCATGGCACGTCGACGCCGCTGAACGATCCGAACGAGTCCAAGGGGATTCAGGCAGTATTCGGCGATCACGCGCACGTGTTGTCCGTCAGTTCGACCAAGTCCGCCACCGGCCACATGCTCGGCGCTGCGGGCTCGGTCGAGTTCATTGCCTGTACCTTGGCGATGCGCGACAACATGGTGCCACCCACGATCAACTACTCGACTCCCGATCCCGAGTGCGTGCTCGACTACACGCCGAACGCGCCGCGGGCGCGCGCGGTAAATGTCGCGATCTCGAACAGCTCCGGTTTCGGTGGTCACAATGTCTCGATCGCACTCCGACGGTGGCACGACTAGGCCCGTCGGGGCGTTCATCGAGGTGAAGATCTGCGCGAATGGTTCGCGCACTTGCCCGAGTACGCC
>CAIUOO010000284.1 GCA_903900795.1 uncultured Gemmatimonadota bacterium
CGGGCGCGCGGAGGTCCGCCACATGCTGTACATGGCCGCCCTCACGGGGGCCCGCCACAACCCCGTGCTGCGCGACTGTTACCAGAGGCTCCTCGCCGCCGGTACCCCCCCCAAGCTCGCCCTGATGGCCTGCATGCGCCGCTTGCTCGTGATCCTGAACACCATGATGAAAACGGGCCGGCACTGGACGGTGCCGACCCCTTCCACTCCTTGACCTTTAACACCGCTACTAGGGAGTTGCAGTTGTCAGAGCCCGCCTACGCCCGCCGCGCCACCGACCGCTTCATATCACTCGCCGACAGCACCACGGCGTCACCGAGCGCGGTTCGGCGCCCCGTCAGATCACTCAGATCTGAGCCGTGGTACGCTTCCTCGCCGTGTTCCGCGAGATCGATACCCTGCACTTCGGCGTCCACTCGGATGCGCAGTGGCATGACGCGCTTGAGGGCAGCCAGAATACCGAAGCTGGCCGTGCCAACGAAGGCGACGGTGGCGACGACGGCGAGCACTTGAATGCCCACCAGCGTCGGATTGCCGTGCAGCAGACCGTCGGCGCCGATGGGATTCACGTCCTTCGACGCGAACACCCCCGTGAGCACGGCGCCCACGATGCCGGCCACGCCGTGACAGGCGAACACATCGAGCGTGTCGTCCAGCGACGTCTTGGCGCGGTAGTGCAGCACGAAGAACGACACGGGCGCGGCGAGGCAGCCGATCGCGAGCGCGGACATCGGCGTCACGAAGCCCGCCGCGGGCGTGATGGCGACCAGTCCGACTACGGCCCCGGTGGCCGCGCCGACGGCCGTGGCCCGTCCGCCTCTGTAGAGCTCGAGCAGGATCCAGGTGATCAAGCTCGCCGCCGCCGCCGAGTGGGTGGTGACGAGCGCATTCGCCGCAATGCCATCGGCGGCGAGCGCCGAGCCGGCGTTGAAGCCGAACCAGCCGAACCACAGCATGCCGGCACCGAGCAGCGCGAACGGCACATTGTGCGGCACCGTGGGGACGCGCTTGAAGTCGCGGCGCGGGCCGAGCACCTTGGCCAGCACCAGCGCCGTGATGCCGGCGCTGATGTGCACCACCGTGCCACCGGCGAAGTCGAGCGCGCCTAGCGTGCGCAGCCAGCCGCCGTCGCCCCACACCCAGTGGGCCAGCGGGTCATAGACCAGCGTGGTCCAGATCAGGCCGAACGTGAGATAGGCCACGAAGCGCATGCGATCGATGATCGCGCCGGAAAACAGCGCCACCGTGATGCCGGCGAACATCGCCTGAAACGCTGCGAACAGGACGTGCGGCAGCGCCGCCGCATACGTGGGGTTCGGCGTGGCGGTGACGCCTTGAAAGCCAAAGAAGCTGAGGCCACCGATCCAAGTCGAGCCCGGACCGAAGGCGAGGCTGTAGCCGAAGAGCACCCACTGCACGGTCACGATGGCCAGCGCCCCGAGGCTCATGAGCATGGTGTTGAGCGCGCTCTTGCTGCGCACCAGGCCGCCGTAAAAGAAGGCGAGGCCCGGCACCATGAACAGCACGAGGGCGGTGGAGATCAGCACCCACGCGGTGTCTCCCGAGGAGATCGTCGGCGCCGCCGTCACTTGTAGTCGTCCATGTTGGGGACGCGCATTTCGAGCTGCGTTTGGCGCATGATCTCGTCGGCATTCACGGCTGTGAGGGCATGGTTGTCGCGCTCGCCGGTGCGGATGCGCACGGTGCGATCGAGCGGCAGCACGAAGATCTTGCCGTCGCCCACGTCACCGGTGCGCGCGCCTTCGCAGATCGCGTCGATGGTGCGCTCCACGAACTCTTCCGAGCAGGCCATTTCAATGCGGACCTTTTCGTGGAACTCGAGCACCACGGATTCGCCGCGGTACTGCTGCACGACGTCACGCTCGCCGCCGTGCCCGCTGACACGGGAGAGTGTCATGCCGGTCACGCCGACTTCAAAGAGTGCACGTTTCACGTCCGCCAGCTTTTCCGGGCGGATAATGGCGACGATCAGCTTCATGGGGTGTGGGGCGAAGGGCGGCCGGTCGCAGAACAATCTCGGAGATCAACGGTGCTTGCCGTGGGTGCGTTTCCGGTTTCGTCCTATTTTACGCAGCGGTGTATTCGCTCGCTGGCCCTCGCCGTCTTCCCGAAGTTGAGATTTGACATGTCCACACTCGGCACCATCGCGATCCTCGTCGGCCCCGACTACGAAGATCTCGAGGTCTGGTACCCCAAGCTGCGCCTCGAAGAGGCGGGCTACGACACGCCGCTGATCGGCAACGGCGAGCGTTCGTACTCCGGCAAGTGGGGATATCCGGCCGTCATGGACGGTCAGGTGGCCGACCTCGATCCGGCCACGATGCGGGGCATCGTGGCCCCCGGCGGATGGGCCCCCGACAAACTGCGGCGCGATCCCGCGGTCCTGTCGCTCGTTGCGCGCGTGTACGAGCAGGGGGGCATCGTGGGTACGATCTGCCACGGCCCGTGGATTCTCATTTCGGCCGGCATCGTGCGCGGTAAGCGCATGACGTCGTCGTTGGGCATTCGCGACGATCTCACCAACGCCGGCGCCCACTGGGTCGACGAACCCGCCGTGGTCGATGGCAATATCGTCAGCGCCAGGGTGCCGAAAGACCTGCCAGCCTTCACACGGGCGATGCTCGGCGCGCTGGGCAGGTAGCGCGCCACCGTCAGAACACGGCAGTTTGACCGCAACAGCCAGAACTCGGCAGTTTGACCGCAACAGCCAGAACACGGATGACACCGATCGATGTGAAACAACACGGATAAGCAAAAAGCGCCGTTTGCTTATCCGTGTTGTTTCCGGTCATCCGTGCGATCCGTGTTCTGGCTTTTGCTTTTGCTTTTGCTTTTGCTTATCTACTGCCACTAACCTAATTCGCGCCGTCGGTCACCAGTGTGTCGTATTGCCGGCCGCGCCAGCGCGTGGGAGTGCGTGCGGTGCTCAGCGTGAGGCGCCACGCGGCGGCGATGTCCGACAACCACGACAACCAGAACGGCCAGCCGCGCTCCGCGTAGCTCTGGCGCAGCGCCACGAGCATCATGAGCCGTACCATCAGCGCGGACGCGTTCACCAGCACCAACGCTTCCAGCAGCATCACGTGCGCGTTGTCGGCGGCCGGCCACCCCATCGACGCGAGCACGGCGACGAGCCCGAGCAGCATCGGCAGCGGCAGCGCCTGCGCGCTCCACACGAGGGCCACGTCGACCCAGCGACGCCAGGTGGGGGTGGCGTCTTTCAAATCGAAGCTGCGGCCCCATTCGCGCCACATCTCGGCCAGCGACACATACGCGCTCACCTGAATGATCTTGGAGCCATCAAGGAAACCCACGCGGGCGCCATGTGACGCGAGATGGCGCGCCAACGTGACGTCGTCGCAGAACGACGCACGCGCCGGTGCGTAGCCGCCGTGTTGCTCAAGCAGCGCGCGGCGGGCCACGAAGCACTGCCCATTGGCGAGCACGCGGTCGGGGGGCGGCTGGGTGGCACCGGCGGCGCCGCAGCGATACACCAGCGTGACCAGCATCGCCGGTTGCACGAAGCGTTCGGCCGACGTTTGGTCGCGGAACTGCGGCGAGAACGACGCCACGTCGTAGCCGTCCTTCTCGACCGCGTCGACGACCGCACCGACCAGTCCGGGCGCGGGCACGGTGTCGGCGTCGATGCCAAGCACCCAGTCGCCCTTGGCCTGCCGGAGGCCCGTCTCGAGCGCCCACACCTTGCCCACCCATCCGGCCGGCAGCGGGTCGTCGGTGACCAGGCGAATGCGCGGATCGCGGGCCGATGCCGCTTCGACCAACTCGCGCGTGCCATCGGTGGACCGGCTATCCACGACGAGCACTTCCAGCATCGGCTCGGTCTGCGCCATCAGTCCATTGAGACAGGGACCGATGCGTTTGGCTTCGTTGAGCGTAGCCACGACCACCGTGACCGTGGTATCGGTGCGCGGCGTGAGGCGTGGCGCGATCGGTGGGCGTCGCGTGCGCCCGGGCATCAGGCGCACGAGCAACAACAGCATCAGCGGCACCTGCACCGCCAGCA
>CAIUOO010000285.1 GCA_903900795.1 uncultured Gemmatimonadota bacterium
ATCCCCACAATCCCTTCTCTTCACCGGCGTGCCACACGAACAGCGTGGAGCGCTTCGGCTTGACCTTCGCCGACGACAAGTACTCGGCGATCTCCTGCACGGCCACCGAGCCGGATCCGTCATCGTCTGCGCCGTTGAAGATCGAGTCGCGGCGTGCCGGTTGCGTTTTCCGCAGCTCGGCAAGTTCGGTGTTGATCTGCGCGAATTGCTCCGCCGTGCCGAACTTGCTGCCGTCTTCGGCACCGCCCGGACGCACGATACGGTTGAAGACGAGCACCGAATCGTGGTCGATTCCACGAGGGGCGACGCCCACATGATCGCTGTGCGCCCCGACCGCCACATACTGATTCTTCAGCTTCGGATCACTGCCGGGCAACAGCGCGACCACGTTGCGAGCGGGAAACGCACTCGGCTTGATCTCCATGACCGCCTTCACGTTGACCGCCGCGCCGGCGTCGCCGACGGTAAGCTCCGCGACTGGCTTCGAGAACAGCTTCGACGCGGCGTCCATCATGACGAAGAGGCGCGGCGAGGCACCGCCGGCGTCGCTGTCAACAAACGCACCGGACTGCATGACGTAGCCGAGAATGCCGATCACCGGCTGCGGGACAATGATGATGAGGCCAGCCGCGCCGGCGGGCAGCAGGTTGCTGGCTTCAAGTGCGAGCCCGATGCCCGCCTGCGAGGGGGGCATGGTGTACGCCACCAGCTTGCCCGATGCCTGCTCCGCGGTCAGGCGCACCGTGCTGTCCCCAAGCGGACCACCGAATACCACGCCCGCCGATTCGAAGGACAGCGGCGCCTTGGCGCTGAAGCCCCACTCGCGACCCAGGGTCAGCGAGGCACCGCCGGCGATGAACGACGACAGCGGATCCACCTTTTTCGTTTTCAGCGGCAGCGTCTGGAAGAACGTGCCGCTGTCGCCAGCGGGCTTGAGCCCCATGCGCTTTGCTTCGGCGGCCAGATACGTGGTTGCCTTGAAGTGCCCTTCGGTGCCCACATCACGGCCACCGAGCGAATCGTCGGCGAAGATGTAGAGGCGGGTCATCAGGTCTTGCGAGGTGATTGCGCCCGACGTGGCCTTGGGCGCGTGCTTGAGCGGCAGTGGGCTCGCGTTGACACCGGCGGAAACCGGCTGTGACTTGGGCGCATCCTGCGCCGACAGGCTGGCTACGGCACCCGTGGCCAGCACGCCACCGACGGCGAGGGTCTGACGGACGGCCGCGAACATCGCTGAACTCATCGAGCGCTCGAAGAAAGAGGAAGACGCGCCACGTGCACCTGCGGTGCGGGCTTCGTGGTCGTCCAGGTGGCCAACAGGGTATCGCGCAGCACGGCGAGACGCGGAAAGCCGCTCTGCCGTGCACCCGACGTCCGAGCCAGGCTGCGGGTTTCACCGACGGTCGCGCCGGTCACGCGCCGAACCAGCACTTCGGCTTCATCGGTCGTGCGCTGTTCAAGCCAGGCGACGATCGGCTCGGCCCGGCTATCAAGTACAATGGCTACGCGGCCGATCGGATCGCCCTCGTCGATGCGCACCGGGGGCCCGAAGGTGGCGCCGCCATCGGTGGACGTGGCCACCAGGACACGCGCCGTGTCGTGGGCCGCCGTGTACCACGCCACGACCACCGTTCTGCCGCTGGCGGCCACCTGCGGGCCATTCACCGGGCACCCCGGATAGTACCAGTCGTCGGCGTGCACGAGCACCGGCGGACTCCATCCCCCCACCAACTCGCGCACGATGGCGATGTCGCGGATGTCCTTGTTCGAGCGATCCCGATAGACGATCACGCGCCCCTGCGAGCCCCTTGCCGTTGCGGTTTGACAGCAATCGCAGGTGCGGGCGTCCAGCACGGCTTCCCGCGAGAGGGTCCCGTCGTCGCGCACCACGGCGGTGCGCACGGTCATTTCTCGCGTGGAGTCTTTCATGGCACTCTTGCGGCCGTCGAGCCACACCAGCCCCAGGTCTCGGCCGCTCTCAGCCCAGAGCGACACGAACCCGTGCTCGGCGGCCAGCCCGTCGGTGTGCGGCGTCACGGGGGTACTCCACGTGCGGCCGTCGTCACGCGAGCGGACCGTGCGAATGCCGTAGGCGTAGGTGCTCGTGCCTTCGCGCTCGAGCCAATGGGCGGCGAGGTCGCCGTTGCCCAGCTTTGCGATCGCGGGGAAATCCGCCCAGTTCACGAAGAACGGGCGGTCGGCCACAACTGTGCGCGACGAGTCCCAGGTGGCGCCGTTCCACTTGGCGAGGCGGATCGCGAACGAGGAGTCGGCACGCTGCTCCGTCCACGACAGGTACGCCGAGCCGCTATCATCGGTGATGACGAACGGCGTTTTGCTGCCGGCCGGCGCCGGGCTGGCGATCTCTTGGATGGCGCCGAGGATGGCGGTCGAGGGCGATACCGTCGGGGTACGCTCGCCTGCGCCGCAGGCGGAGGCCGCGGCGGTGGCCATGATCACCGCGCTGGCGACGAGCACGCGGCGAATCGGAGGTTGGGGTAGCATACAGGAACGTTGCGCGGCGGGCTCGTCCCGATCAACCATTCGTCGTGAATTGGTCCCGAATCCGAATCCGAATCCGAATCCCGGTCCCGGTCCCGGATCTGGCCGCCGGACGCTGATGGCGAGACCACGAACTTCTTTCAGGAACAGTGCGCGATGCGTGTGGGATTCTGGCAGTCGGTGACCGTGGCGTCGTTCGTGGTGGCGGGGCTGATGGCCGCGCCGTCGGTGGGGGCGCAGGTGGCGCCGGTGTCACCGCGACCGGACACGATTCGCGGCCTCGCCTATGACAGCCTGGCCTTTCGGCCGATGGCCGGCGCGCTCATCACGGCGGAGCCGGGCGGTGAGTCGGCCGCCAGCGATTCCCTTGGGCGGTTCACGATCTACAGCCGGATGCGCGTCATGCGCCTGGTCGCGTTCCACGAGCGGGCCGATCGCCTTGGCCTCGGAGAGCTGACCGTCTCGCGTCCGTCGGGCGATGGCCCGTGGGAGCGTCCCATCGTAGCGACCCCCGGCATGAACACGGCGTGGGCCCGGCTGTGTGTGGGACAGCGTCGCCCGGCCAACGGAATGGGTGGTATTCTCTTTGGCTCCACCACGGCGGCCGACGGCGCCACGCGGGTGGCCGGCGTCGGGCTCGTGCTGCAGTGGCAGGCGGTGAAGAGCTTGCTCGACACGACGCCCAAGTTCGAAACGATGACGGTGCGCAGCGACTCGCTGGGCAATTACCTCTTTTGTGGCGTACAGGAGTTCGGACCGGCCGCGCTGGTGGCGTCGTCGTCGCAGTATCGCAGTGACAATGTGCTGGTCGAGGCTGACGCCGCTTCGTTGCGTCGCGTCGATCTGGTGCTCGGCGCCACGGGCGGACCGACGGCAACGGCGACGGTGCAGGGACGCGTGGTGGACGAGACGGGGGCGTCGGTGCCGGCGGCAACGGTGACCTTCGGCGGCGTCGCCACGGAGATCATGTCGGGCCCCAATGGACGCTTCACCATGAACAACGTGCCGACCGGCAGCCGCATGGTGTCGGCGCGCAAGATCGGCTACGTGACGGTGACGAAGCAGCTCGACGTGCTCGAGAAGGGCGTGACCGGTCTCAACGTCCTCGTGGAGAAGGGCACGCTGGTGGAGCAGGTCACTGTGCGCTCCACGCGCATCAAGTCGCGCGACGCCACTGAGCTCGACGAACGGAAGGCGTCGGGGCTGGGACGGTTCGTGGATTCCACGCACTTTGCGAAGTACGACCGCACGCGCCAGGCGCTCGATTTGCTGCCCGGTATCCGCACGCAGATGGGACGCGCGCCGGGCGACTTCGTGATTCGTGGTCGCAGCGACTGCATGGCGTCGTTGTGGGTGAACGGCGTCCGCGAGCCGAACACCCCCGACAACATGATTGCCCGCCTGCCGAAGGAGGAAATCGCCGCCGTCGAGATCTTCAACAACGAGATGCAGGCGCCGGCGCGCTTCCAGACGGCGGGCAATCAATGCGCGGTGGTCGTGCTGTGGACGAAGCAGCACATCAACGCGAAGCGCTGACGCCCGACGCTAGCGCCTCAGCAGCGCCTCAGCAGCGCCTCAGCAGCGCCTCAGCAGCGCCTCAGCGCCCCATGGCGCTCACGGCTTTCTCGGTGCCGTCGGCGATCCACACTTCGAGCGCGGTGATCATGCGCGGGTACAGCAATTCCACCAGCTCCCGTTCGTCGCGCGGCATGGTGTGCAGCACGAAGTCGGCCAGATCGCCGATCTGTCGGCGGTCGTCGACTGGCTTGATACCGATGCGCAGACGCGGGTAGGTCGGCGACTTGAGATGGGCCTCGACGCTCTTGAGGCCGTTGTGTCCGCCGGGGCTGCCGGCCGCGCGCAATCGATATTCGCCGGCGGGCACGGCGACTTCGTCGACGATGACCATAAGGTCGTCGGCGGCTTTCCAGCCTTCGCGCTTGAGATACGGGCGGAGGGCGGCGCCGCTGAGGTTCATGAACGTCTGCGGCTTGACGAGCTTGACCTTCTTGCCGCCGACCATGCCCTGCGTGGTGACGGCATCGCCGTCTTTCCGCCACGGATCGAAATGCCACTGCCGGGCGAGGTGGTCAACCAGCCACCAACCCACGTTGTGGCGCGTGTGTTCGTATTCGCGGCCGGGATTGCCGAGTCCGACGATGACTTTCATGCGCAGGGGTAAGCGGGCGGGGCGCGGAATGCGCCAGCGTGGGGTGACCATGCTGAACGGACTCCGCGCCCCGTACGATCGAGCGAAAAAGAACGAACGCCGAGCTTACTTCTCGTCGGCCTTGGGCTTCGCGCGAATGACTTCCGGCTCGGCGGCGCCATCGACGATGGGCTCCACGGCAACCTTCGGCACCTGCACGATGCAGACCGTGTTGCCCGGCTCGTCGAGCACCTTGATGCCGGCGGGGAGCTTCAGGTCGGACACGTGCAGCGACTTGCCCACCTTCAGCGCTGAGACGTCGACGTCGATGTGGTTCGGGATCGACGACGGATCGACTTCGATGTGCAGCTGGTGCATGATCTGGTCGAGCAGGCCGCCTTCGAGACGCACGCCTTCCGGCACGCCGACGTAGACGATCGGGCAATGCACCGACACGGTCTCACCCGCCACGAGCTCCTGAAAGTCCATGTGCGTGATCGTGCGCTTGAACGGGTGGCGCTGCACTTCGCGGATCAGCGTACGGGCCGACTTGCCATCGATGGAGAGCTCGATCACGGTGCTGCTGATCGCGATGCTCTTGAGGAGCTTGTCGGTCTCGCGCGCGTTGATCATGAGCGACTGCGCTTCGCGGCCGTGGCCGTAGATCACGGCGGGGATGTTACCGGCCTGACGGATTTTACGAGCGGCGCCCTTGCCCGTTTCGGTGCGAATGGACGCGGAAAGTGTAGCGGTAGACATGGGGACTCACCTCTGAGAAAAAGTGGTTCGGGAGTAACCGGAAATGGTCGGCCCGGCCAGTAACGGCGGAGTATGGGGTACGGGGTAGGGAGTACGCCTTACCCCTTACTCCCTACTCCTTACTTCGCAGTTATTCAAACAGCACGCTCACCGACTGGTCGGCGTGCGTGAATCGGATGGCCTTCGCCAGCAGTTCACCCACCGACAGCACATGCAGCGACGGAAAGCGTCGCTCGGGGGGGAGATTGATGGAGTCGGTCACCACGACTTCCTTGATCGGCGCGTTCGTGAGCCGTTCGACGGCAGGGCCGCTGAACAGCGCGTGCGTAGCACACACGTAAATATCGTTCGCGCCGAGATTTTTCAGGGCACGGGCGGCTTCGGAAACGGTACCGGCCGTGTCGATCATGTCGTCGGGAATGAGGCAATCCCGGCCTTCCACTTCACCGACGACGTTCATCACTTCGGCCACGTTGGCCTTGGGACGACGCTTGTCGATGATGGCGAAGGTGGCGTCGAGACGCTTGGCAAAGCCACGCGCCATCTTCGCGGAACCGACGTCGGGGGCCACGACCACGAGGTCCTTGAGCCCCTTCTTGCGGAAATAGTTCGTGAACACCGGGGCCGCATACAGGTGGTCGACGGGGACGTCGAAGAACCCCTGCAGCTGGTGCGCATGAAAGTCGAGTCCGAGCACGCGATCGGCGCCGGCGGTTTCGATGAGATTGGCCATCAGCTTGGCGCCGATGGCGACGCGCGGCTGATCCTTGCGGTCCTGCCGCGCGTATCCCGTGTAGGGGAGCACGGCGGTGACACGAGAGGCCGAGGCCCGGCGCGCCGCGTCGATGAGCAGCAGCAGCTCGAGCACATTCTCGCCCGGCGGATTCGTGGGTTGCACCACGAATACGTCCGCCCCGCGAATGTTCTCGTCGATACGGACGAACACTTCTCCGTCGGCGAAGCGCGTACAGGTCACCTTACACAGCTCGGTGCCCAGCATCTTCGCCACCTCTTCGGCGAGCGCCTGATTGGCCGTTCCCGAAAGGATCTTGAAGCCGCGCGGCGACGGGGATGGTGCGTCCAACGACGGAGTCATCCGGTGGTCTCGATCTGCGTAAAGGGTGTTGGCACGGAACCAGTACAAATGGGGCGGAGTGTCGCCGGTACCTCGTGCGAGGCGCGGCGGCTCCGTCCCGGATCAGCACTGAAGCATAGCCAGATGGTCGTCGCAGAGGGAGTGGCAACGGCGCACCCGTCGGTGTCGGTGTGACGAGGTCGTGACCGATCTGCGCGCATATTGTCGACAAACGATCATGGACGGGCGGAATTGTGCACGCTGTTACCGTCCGGCGATGCTCCCTCTCACTTTGTGAACGATCTATGCGCATGTCTGATGTCCGGCGCGTTGCTTGCGCGCTTTTTTCGGTCGTAATGACCGGCTTGCCTGCCCAGCTGGCGAACGCTCAGGGCACTGAAGGGTTCGTGGCCGGACAGGTCCGGTCGGCCTCGGGCGCGGCGGTGGTGGGTGCCACCGTGACCGCGCGCAACCAAGCCACCGGCACCCAGCAGACGCGGCAGACCGATACCCGGGGGCGCTACGTCTTTGCGCAGCTGCCGATTGGCGGTCCCTACACGCTGACGGTCCGGCAGCTGGGCTTCCGTCCGGCACAGCGCAGCGGGTTGATGCTCAGTCTGGGCGATCGCGTGACGCTCGATCTGGCCTTGGACGCGTCGGCCACAGAACTGGCGGCCATCGATGTCCGGGCGGACCGGGAGAGCAAGCGCGCCGAGCGTGTCGGCGGCAGCACCGTGGTGTCCGAAAAGGAAATCCGGCAGCTCCCCATTCAGGACCGCTCCTTTGCCGATCTGGCGATCATCGCGCCGACGACGTCACGCGCCGGCACCGGCGGCATCATTACGTCGTCTTCGTCGATTGCCGGCGGCCGCGTGAGCGGCACCGATATTCGCGTGGACGGCGTACAAGCCAAGAACACGATCTGGGGCGCCGGCTTCGGCCGCGGTCCGTACTCCATTTCGGTGGAAGCGGTGCGTGAGTTCGAAGTGGTCACGAACGTCTACGACGTCACGCAAGGTCGTCAAGGCGCCGGCGCGGTCAACGTGGCGACGCGTGCAGGGACCAACACGACCAACGGTTCCCTCTTCGTGTACAACCGCAACCAAGCGCTTGGCACGAACACGAACTTCCTCGGGCAGAACATTACGAAGTTCGACAATCTGCAGTTCGGCGGATCCATGGGCGGCGCGCTGGTCAAGGATCGCCTCCACTACTTCGTGGCGTACGATCGCCAGCAGGTGGCCGAGCCGTTCTCCACCCTGCAGGTGGACAACAACGCCGATTGGGCCCGACTCCAGGTTGCCCCCGACAGCGTGAAACGCTTCCTCGATATTCTTCGCCGCTCATACGGGCTGGGCAGCGATCGCCAGACCGGTACGTTCGACCGCGCCAACACCCTGAACACCGTATTCGGTCGCCTTGATTATCAGATCAACGACGCCCATCGCGCCACGCTCCGCACCACGTATTCCGACTTCTTCTACAGCAACTCGATCCCCGATCGCGAGTTGTCCGTGCTGGAAAGTCGCGGCAACCAGAAGTCGCGTGAAGTGCAGACCATGGGCTCCATCAAGTCCAATCTCGGCAGCCGCCTCACCAACGACGTCCGGCTGGCGTACACCAACCGCATTCTCGAGAACGAGCCCAACACGCGCCTGCCGCGGGCGTGGGTGAACGTCTCCTCGGCGCTTCCCAGCGGTGGAACGGGAGCGAATCAGATCCTGCAGTTCGGCGGTCAGCGGACGAGCCCGGAACTCCAGACCGAAGAGTCGTATCAGCTGGTCGATGTGCTGCGCTTCGACGGTGAGCGCAGTGCCTTTACCCTCGGTACCGACCATTCGCTCAACAACCTCTCGATGTTCGTGTCGATCGAGACCGACGGTCTGTTCCAGTTCCCCAACCTGGCGGCGCTCGAAGCGCGTCGTCCGTCGTCGTATGCGCGTTTGGTACCGTTGCAGAATCTCGAGCCGCGCATGCGCCAGTGGGTGTACGACGGTGGTGTTTTTGCGCAGGGTGAGTTCCGCGTGCGTGACAACCTCAACGTGACCGCCGGTCTCCGGGCGGACGTGACCGCGTTCCTCACTGGCGCGAATCCGAACCCGGCGGTAGAGCAGGCGTTCGGGAAGCGCACCGACCTGACGCCGGTGGATATCGCGATCCAGCCGCGCGCGCAGCTCACGTGGACGCCCGGCACGGCCGGTAAGAACCTGGTGCGTATGGGCAGCGGTTACTTCACCGCGCAGCCGCATTACATGGCGCATATCAACAACCTGCTGAATGACGGCTCGCAGTTGGCCGACGTGCTGTTGACCGGCGCCGCCGTGCCGACGCCGGACTTCGTCAGCTATCGGCAGTCCTTCGCCAACGCGCCCGGCATTCCCGCTGGAAGTGGCCCGCGGCCGGCGTACATCAACATGTTCGGTGCCGACTTCAAGGTGCCGCGCACGTGGAAGAGTGACCTCGCGTACCAGCGCCGCCTGTTCGATGGCAACCTGACGCTCGGTGCCGCGGTGCAGTACGCCCAGACCAGCGAACTGTATCGGTACGTCGACCTCAACCTGCGGCCAACGCCTGATTTCACCCTGGCCAACGAGGCCGGTCGTCCGGTGTTCGTGCCCGCCGCCAG
>CAIUOO010000286.1 GCA_903900795.1 uncultured Gemmatimonadota bacterium
CCGCTTCGTGCGCGGCGCGCCCACCCTACGCGCGCTGCCGGTCGCGGTCTCGCTCAACCCCATCGCGGAGGAGCACGCCGCCGTCGTCGCGGCTCAGTAAACTCCACCACTCAGCGTCTCATACCTGTTGACAGGTTCCGGCCCCTCGTAGAGAGGCCAATCGCCGTTCACGAGTGGGGACTCGCGAAAAAGTAGTCGTGGCGGCCCAAGGTGCGCATAAAGCGTCGAATGCAATAATTGGCGCCGAAGAGGAGAGGCTTGGGCTTCCACGTATTACTGAGGCTAATTCTGAAACCGAGGAAGCCACGGTCGAGAACCGCAACGGAAGTCAGCGCATTAAAATCAAGATCGGCGCTGCGACTCGCGCCGGAGAACCCTACGTACAAACTGCGGCGTCAATTGACGGCGGCTGCCTTTGGGAGGCCGCGATACTCGACGGTAAGCATGCAGTTCGTCTGAATCAGGCGCATCCGTACTACGAAAAGGTCTACGTTCCGAATCTTGCTTCGGGAGTGCTGGTACAAGGCATGGACTCGCTCATGTGGGCGCTTGCGATTGCCCAGTTAAGTACGAGCACCGACGCGACGTGGGATTACTTCGAGGATCTGCGTTACGAGGTCTCACGGATACTTGGTAAGCTAGTTGCGACGCTGCCGGAGCCAGACCTCCCAGACGCCTTGGAAACCACCGATGTCCGTTAATGACGCAAACTATCTGACTCGCATCATCTCTGAGGGTATCGGCCTGCCAGTCGATGTGCTTCAGGGGAGACACGTTGATGAGGATGTTTGGGAAACGGCTCCACGTGATCTTCCGGCTGCTATTGGGTTTCGCGTGCGCGCCAATCAAGGTTGGGTGCGTTCGCGCGCAGAGTTTGTCCCGGGCAGGTTTGCGCGTGACCTGATCATATCTATGTCCCAAACGAGCACTGACGACAGACTCGCGTTTGCGAGTCTGTCGTCAGTGCTGATAGCCCGTGGTTTCGCAATCGTCCTCGTGATTGATAAAGTGTCGTTTGCGCCCGATGCATCCGAGAGCTGGCCTGCGACCTGGACTGCTTTTGAATTATCCGTGGCGGGCCCTCTGCGTGAACCGCTGGATGACAAGTCGGTCGTAATTGAAAGCGTTGCATCAGTGACGCAGGCGGTTCTGGCTCTCGTGCTCTGTCTAGCTGCCGACTCGAAGGAGCACACTGAGGAGACACACGGCTTTCCGGAAGGCGCAGTCAGCGTGATTGAGGTCAACAAGTATGAACGAGATCCACGAAATCGGGCCGCGTGTATCGCAGCGCATGGCGCGATTTGCAATGTGTGCCATTTTGATTTCTTTCAGCAGTACGGCGAGATCGGCGCAGACTTTATTCATATCCACCATTTGGTTCCGCTAGCCGTATTACGTATGCAATACATCATTGATCCTGTTCGTGACTTGGTGCCTGTATGCCCCAATTGTCATGCGATGCTGCACCGGCGTAGCCCACCCTTGTCTCCTGCAGAACTGTCGACCCATATGTCGCTAGCGACTGCGCATATGGTTCGGGTGGAAACTGAGCCAAATCAGCCGATCCTGAATCCGCAGAGGGTTCGTAGTCAGCGCGCGGTACTTGATACTGATGAACCCCTGCTCGTCATGGATGAGCGGGATATCAGTGGTTCCAACGACCGACAATGGGAGATTGAGCAGCTTACGATTCGGGAGGAGCGGCTGCGGTCAAACGAGCGATTGCTTCGTCAGCAACTGCGGGAGACCCAAGGGCATCTCGAGCTCCTACAAGAGTCTCTGACTCCGCCGTCAGGCGCGCCGGCGGCACCCTTATGGGTACAGGGTGCGCTATGGCGAGCGCTGGTGCGTGCTCAAACTGTGTTTGCCGAACTCGTTAAAGTGGAGGATAGACTAGAGCATTACGCTGGGCACCTCTCTACACTCAACTACTTCGTTGAACAGTGTCTCCAGTACAGCGATTCCCTATCGCAGCGGGGATTGGTACTGAGACGCCTGGTCGAGGATGAGGAGACTTTATCTCAGTTGCTGGTTCACCATGTCGAAGTAGAGAATCTCGTCAAATTGGTAAAAGCGGCGGCTGCTGCAGAGAGCGAAGTAGTGTTTGCTATCGCGCAACATGAGAATGCCCCCTTGCGGATAATTCGACGAGGATGACCCCCCGGTGTAGACCTTCTCCTAGTCGGCCGGTGTTATGTGATCCGCTCCTTTGATCCAACCATCTGCCGCTCGGTAGTTTTTGGGGTAATTCACGCGAAAAAGCACGGTCGCCAAAATTGGAATTTTCTCGTACCCTGATTCGAGGAGGTTTCCATGAAGAAGTCGCGGTGTACGGATAGTCAAATCATCGCGGTCCTGAAGGAGGCGGAAGCCGGCACCCCGGTGCCAAAGCTCTGTCGGGCGCACTTCATCAATTCGGCCACGTTTCACAATTGGCGGTCGAAGTCCGGGGGGTGTGGACGCCGCACTGATGACCCGGAGTCCCTCGCAAAAAATGGTGAGGCCAGCGCAGCGTCGCGCGCTGGGCCGGCACGCGGTCCGATCGACGCGGGTAGGCCCTGCTGGCGGCAAGGGATCTTGATCCCGCGCGACTGGCTTCTCGTGGCTCGCCCAGCTCAAACCGTCAACCGCGATTTACCCCTCAGCAACCATCAACTGAGGGGCCTCGATGATATATTCGACGGCGTGTCACACATGATGGTCTCCTGGGCCTCACCGACGAATGCCAATGGATCAGCGGTTCTTCGAACACCCCATCCTCAACTCGCCATACGGGTACCCCCAGGAGCACTGGGAACTTGACGAGACGGGGCAGCCCACCCAGCGCGTCGTTGCGAAGCGGCGCTCCGTCTCGTTCATCACGCCGATCCCGCGTGCGCAGCGGAACAAGGGGGGGCAGGCGGACCTGATCCTCGGCGATGCCGCCGGCGCGTCGAACGAACAGCAGTTGTACCACGCCGGTTTGATCAACCGCGTCCGCGAGTACGTAGACCGCTGGCGGATGATCCCCGACCCCAATCAGTGGGGTGTCACGCCGGAGACCGCTCGGCTCCTTCAGTACTGGCGACACCACGACTTTTCGACAGTTCGACCCTTCTTCTGTCAGGTCGAGGCAATCGAGACGGCCATTTGGCTCACGGAAGTCGCGCCGAATGCGGGTAAGGGACCCAATGAGCTGCTCCAGCATCTCGTCGAGGCGAACGACGAGGCCAACCCGGGCCTCTCACGACTTGCACTCAAGCTCGCGACTGGCGCCGGAAAGACGACGGTCATGGCCATGCTCATTGCCTGGCAGACCATCAATGCGGTGCACCATCCGCAGAGCAAGCGCTTTACCAAGGGGTTCCTGCTCGTCGCGCCCGGCATCACCATCCGCGATCGTCTGCGCGTGCTCATGCCGAACGACCCGGAGAACTACTACGCTACCCGCGAGCTGATTCCGGGTGAGTACCTTCGGGAGATGCAGCAGGCGCGCATCGTGATCACCAACTTTCACGCCTTCAAGCTGCGGGAGCGCGCGGAGATCGCGAAGGGCACGCGCTCGCTGCTGCAGGGGCGAGGGGGCGAGTCGATCAGCACGCTCGAGACCGAGGGGCAGATGCTCCAGCGGGTGATGCCGTCGCTTATGGGGCTCAAGAGCGTCGTGGTCATCAACGACGAGGCGCACCACTGCTATCGCGAGAAGCCCCCCGAGGAGGGTGCCGACGCCGCGAGCCGCGAGGACAAGCAGGAGGCGGAGGAGAACAATAAGGCGGCGCGTCTCTGGATTTCTGGGTTGGAGGCGGTGCAGCGACAGCTCGGGGTGCTGCGGGTGATCGACTTGTCGGCCACGCCGTTCTTCCTTCAGGGCTCCGGGTACGCCGAGGGGACGCTGTTTCCATGGACCATGAGCGACTTCTCGCTCATGGACGCCATCGAGTGTGGTATCGTGAAGCTCCCCCGAGTGCCGATCGCTGACAACCGCCCGGAGACCGAGCAGCCTATCTATCGCAACCTCTGGGCGCACGTGGGCAAGGACTTGCCCAAGGGGAAGCGCGCCACGGGCAAACAGCTCGACCCTGAGATGCTGCCCACGCCGCTGCGGGGAGCACTCGAGGCGCTGTACGGCCACTACGAAAAAACATTCGACCTCTGGCGGCAGGGCGGCATTCACGTGCCCCCCTGCTTCATTGTCGTGTGCCAGAACCAGAACATTTCCAAGCTGGTGTGCGACTACATCGCGGGGTACGAGCGACAGAACGCCGACGGCACGACGACATATGTACCTGGCAAGCTGGAGCTTTTCCGCAACTACGACGAACACGGCCAGCTGCTGGGCCGCCCGCGCACGCTGCTCATCGACAGCTATCAGCTGGAATCGGGGGAAGCGCTCGACGACAGCTTCCGTGCCGTGGCCAAAAACGAAATCGAGCAATTTCGCTTGGAGATGCGGGCTCGAACCGGTAACCCGATGGAGGCCGAAAGCATCGCCGACGATCAATTGCTTCGCGAGGTGATGAATACCGTGGGCAAGCCTGGGAAGCTGGGCGAGTCTATCCGTTGCGTGGTGTCGGTCTCCATGCTCACCGAAGGATGGGATACGAACACCGTGACGCACGTGCTGGGCGTGCGGGCGTTCGGCACGCAGCTGCTGTGCGAGCAGGTGATCGGGCGCGCGCTGCGGCGGCAGTCGTACGACTTGAACGAGGAAGGACTGTTCAACGTGGAATACGCCGATGTGTTCGGCATCCCGTTCAATTTCACCGCGAAAGCGGTCGTGGCTCCACCCCAAACGCCCGTGGAGACGCTCCGCGTTCGCGCGGTGTCCCCGGAGCGCGATCATCTCGAGATCCGCTTCCCGCGGGTGGAGGGCTACCGTATCGAGCTCCCGCGTGAGCATCTCGATGTGCGCTTCACCCCCGATTCCGCCTTCGTGCTCACCCCCGAGCGCACGGGGCCGTCCGAAGTCCTCAACTCGGGGATTATCGGTGAGTCGGTTGACCTCACCTTCGAGCACCTTGCCGACGCACGCTACTCGTCCATCAGTATGGCACTCGCGACTCGCCTCATGATGACGAAGTGGAAAGATGATGGTGGCAATCCAAAGATGTTTCTCATTCCGCAGCTGCGCCGTATCGTGTCCAAGTGGCTGGACAGCCAGCTCACCTGCGTGGGCGGTACGTATCCCGCCCAGCTGCTGTATCCCGACATCGCGGACGACGTGTGTGAGCGCATCACCAACGCCATCGTGGCATCGCAGGTGGGTGAGCGGCCCATCAAGGCCGTGCTCGACCCCTACAACCCCACGGGGAGCACGCGCCACGTGAACTTCACCACGTCCCGTCCGCTGCGCTGGGAAACCGATCCGTCACGCTGCCACGTGAACTATGCCATCTGCGACTCCACGTGGGAGATGGAATTTTGTCGCGTCGCGGAGAAATACCCCGCGGTGCGGCGGTGGGTGCGGAACCAGAACCTCGGGCTGGAGGTGCCGTACCAGTCTGGTGGTACGGCGAAACGCTACATCCCCGACTTTTTGCTGCTGCTAAACGATGGCCATGGGGACGAAGACCTGCTTCACCTGATCGTGGAGGTGAAGGGCTACCGCCGTGATGATGTGGCGCAAAAGAGTGCCGCGGTGCAGCAGCAGTGGGTGCCCGGCGTGAACAACCTCGGCAGCTTTGGCCGCTGGGCCTTTGTGGAGCTCAATCAGCAGTACGCCATGGAGGCCGATCTCACGGCCAAGATGGAGTCCCTCGTCAGCGACATGCTGGCACAGGTTATGTCGTCCACCGCAGCAGGGCACTGAGTCATGGCACGCTCCCCGAAGCAGAGTCCCAACAAGGTCGTTGAGGCGATTGCCCACTACGACGCGTCGCGCAAGAACATCCCGACCGCCGAGTACCAGCCGGTGGTAGCGGACGACGTGAACGCTCCCGTGCGGGTTGCTCTCGAGCGTCGCAACCGCGATCTCGACCCGCAGCTCGTGTGGCGTGGTAAGGAAGCCCAAGACGCCACCGATCTCGTGGTGCAGGCGCCGCCGCTCTACATCCAGGAGAAGGTGCATCCCAAGGCGCTCATCGACGACCTGCTGCGCCAGTCACGGGAGCGGGAGCACGCGGAGGGTGATCGCATGGCCGATCTCTTCGCGGACTTCAACGGCATTCCACACGGCGCTGACAAGACCGAGTTTTACCAGCATGACCAACACTGGACGAACCGCATGATATTGGGGGACTCGCTTCAGGTGATGGCGAGTCTGGCCGAGCGTGAGGGGCTGCGGGGCAAAGTGCAGTGCATCTACTTCGACCCACCCTACGGCATCAAGTTCAACAGCAACTTTCAGTGGTCCACCACCAGTCGCGCCGTGAAGGACGGGAAGGCCGACCACATCACTCGAGAACCTGAACAGGTCAAGGCGTTTCGCGATACGTGGCGCGACGGCATCCACAGCTACCTCACCTACCTGCGCGACCGCCTCACCGTCGCCCGCGATCTCCTCACCGATTCCGGCTCCATCTTCGTGCAGATCGGCGATGAAAATGTCCACCGCGTCCGGGCGGTGATGGATGAGGTGTTCGGGGATGAGAACTTCGTCTGCGCGATAAACTATCGAACGAGTGCTCCTTTGGGATCGAAATACATCGCGGGAGTAACAGACACCGTTCTCTGGTTTGGAAAGAACATAGAAGCGTTGAAATATCGAAGGATATTCTATGCGTCGGACGATTCTGACCGCGAATTTTTCACACACTCTGATATGGGAGCAGTGGCAACAGTCGGTTCGGAAAACGCGACGGGTATTTGCGGCAGACCTTTTTCCAACATCACACTGGTTGCAGCAGGACCGAATGAATCGTGTGTTTACCCGATTGAGCATGAGGGAAAGTCCTTCATGCCAACGAGCGGTCGTGGGTGGAAAACGACGAAAGAGAAAATGATTCGCGTTGGAAAGGCAGGAAGGTTTTTCACCACAGGTCGCGTATTGCGATTGAAGGTCTACTGGGACGACTTCCCATACAAGCAATTCACGAATATCTGGATGGACTTAGGCGGAGCGAGTGACAAAAAATACGTTGTTCAAACGAGTGAGAGAGTTATCCAACGCTGTATCTTGATGGCCACCGACCCCGGCGACCTCGTGCTCGACCCGACCTGCGGTTCCGGCACCACCGCCTTTGTCGCCGAGCAATGGGGCCGCCGCTGGATCACGATTGACACCTCGCGCGTGGCGCTGGCGCTGGCCCGTGCCCGCATCATGGGCGCGCGTTATCCCTTTTACCTGCTGGCCGATTCCCGCGAGGGCCAGCTCAAGGAAGCCGCAGTCACCCGCACCGCGCCGAGTTCGCAGCCAGTGCAGGGGAACATCCGCCACGGCTTTGTCTATTCGCGAGTGCCGCACATTACGCTCAAGTCGATCGCGAATAACACCGAGATCGACGTGATCTGGGAACGGTGGCAGAACACGTTGGAGCCGCTGCGGCAGCAGCTCAATGCAGCGCTGAACAAGACATGGGAGGAATGGGAGATCCCACGCGAGGCGGGCAACACGTGGTCAGCATCCGCGAAAGAGTTGCTTGCCAAGTGGTGGGATGCGCGTATCGCTCGGCAGCGCGAGATCGATGCATCGATCGCCGCCAAGGCGGAGTTTGAGTACCTGTACGACAAGCCGTACGAAGACAAGAAGAAGGTGCGCGTGGCTGGCCCGTTCACCGTAGAGAGCGTCTCTCCAGTGCGCACGTTAGGAGTGGGCGCCGATGACGAACTCATCGACCCCGCCGATGCGCTCGCGCGTGGCACTGATGATCGCGCCTCGTTTACGCAAATGGTGCTGGAGAACCTGCGCACCGCGGGCGTGCAGCAGGCGCGAAAGGCCAACAAGATCGACTTCGCGTCGGTCGTGGCGTGGCCCGGTCAGCTGGTCTGCGCTGAAGGGCGGTATGTGGAGGGCGACGAGGAAACCGGAACCGAACGCCGCGCGGCGATCTGCGTGGGCCCAGAGTTCGGTACCGTGTCCCGTGCTGATCTCGTAGCGGCCGCGCGGGAGGCGGCCGATGCCGGCTTCGACGTGCTCGTGGCCTGTGCCTTCGCCTACGAGGCGCACACCACCGAGTTCACCAGTTTGGGCAAGCTGCCGGTGCTCAAGGCGCGCATGAATGCCGACCTGCACATGGCCGACGACCTCAAGAACACGGGCAAGGGCAACCTGTTCGTGATATTCGGTGAGCCGGATATCGAACTCACCAAGGGTACTGATGGGCGCTACATCGTGCGCGTGCTCGGCGTGGACGTGTTCAACCCGGCTACCGGCAAGGTGAAGAGTGACGGGCCCGAAGGCATTGCCTGCTGGTTTCTCGATACCGACTACAACGAAGAAAGCTTCTTTGTCCGGCACGCCTACTTTCTGGGTGCCAACGACCCGTACTCGGCACTCAAGACCACGCTCAAGGCCGAAGTGGACCGTGAGGCGTGGGAGTCACTCAATAGCGATATCTCGCGCCCATTCGAGCGCCCGAATTCCGGCCGGATCGCCGTGAAAGTCATCAACCACCTCGGCGACGAGGTGATGAAGGTGTTCAAGGTCGAATGATGCAGTTCATCTTCGCTAAGACGTTGAACGAGAGCCTTTTGTGCCTCACAGCGGAGGAGCAGCGCGCCGCGAGGCTCACGCTGCTCGAACTTCAGCTTGACCCGTCAAGCCCGGGGCTTCAGTACCACAAGCTGACCAGGATCAAGGATCCGCGCTTCTCCTCGATTCGAGTCAATCAGGACATTCGGGTCATCGTGCACCGCGACGGCGAACGCATGATCCTGTTGTACGTGGATCACCACGATAAAGCATACAAGTGGGCGGAGCGCCGCAAGGTGGATCAGCACCCCGTCACGGGGGCCCTGCAGGTATATGTGGTGGTGGAGCAGGAGAAGGTGGTCGTCGTGCCGCGCTATGTGGAGCAGACGCCCTTTGGTCATCTGTCCGACAGCGACCTGCTCAAGTACGGCGTGCCGCAGGAGTATCTCGACGAGGTGCGCCGGTGGAGGGAGGACGAGCTGGACGACCAGCTGCTCCAGCTCCCAGGCGAGGCCGCTGAGGCGCTCTTTGCGCTGCACACGGGATTCACCCCCGACGTGGCACCGGCACTCGCCGCGGGCACCGACACGCTCACGCATCCCGACTCGCAGCGTCGCTTCCGGCTGGTCTCCAGCAGCGAGGAGATGCAAGCCGCGTTGGAGTATCCGTGGGATCAGTGGCTGTTGTTTCTCCATCCCAGCCAGCGTCGCATCGTCGAGTCGACGGTGAATGGTCCGTTCCGCGTGGGCGGATCGGCCGGAACGGGCAAGACCATTGTGGCGCTGCATCGGACGGTTACGCTGCTGCGTCGGTACCCCGAGCACCGGGTGTTGCTCACGACATTCTCTGACGTGTTGGCCGATCGCCTCAAGGCGCAGGTGCCGAAGCTGCTGCACAGCAGTCCGTCCGTTCGCGAGCGGCTGGACGTGGAAACTCTGACCGGCATGGCTCGACGGCTGATTGCCAGCGAGCGAGGCCCTGTGGCGCTGGCCACGGAAGTGCAGCTGCGTGCGTGGCTCACGGCGGGAGCTTCGGAGCTTGGGCTCGCGCGCTACACACCGCACTTCCTCTGGACCGAGTGGACGTACGTCGTGGAGGCCTGGCAGCTCACCGACTTCGAGGGCTACCGCGCCGTGCCGCGTCTGGGGCGCAAGGCGCGGCTCGGCGAAGCCCTCCGTCAACAGCTGTGGCCATTGTTCTCACGCGTACTCGATCGGCTGCGCGAGGCCGGTCTGCGGACCGAGGCACAGCTGTATGCCGAGCTGTCGGCGGTCATGGCCACGCGCGGGCGTACGCCCTATGACCACATCGTGGTGGACGAAGCACAGGATCTCAGCATCCCGCAGCTTCGCCTTCTGGCTGCGCTCGCCGGGCAGCATGCCGAGGGGCTCTTCTTCGCGGGTGATATCGGCCAGCAGATCTTCCAACCGCCGTTCTCCTGGAAATCCTTGGGCGTTGATATCCGCGGCCGCTCGCGTACGCTCAAGGTGAACTACCGCACCTCGCAGGAAATCCGTCGCCGAGCAGACGCCCTCCTCGCTGGCGCCGTGGCTGATGTGGATGGGAATGAAGATGTGCGGAGTGGTACGACCTCGGTGTTCAACGGACCGGAACCGCATCTGTCGAAGTTCACGACGACTGACGAGGAGTGCAGCGCGGTTGCCGCATGGATTACCGAAATGGGGTCGGCCGGCGTACCGGCGGACCAGATAGGCCTCTTCGTTCGCAGCGAATCCGAGTTGCCGCGCGCCATCGCCGCAGTCACCAAGGCGGGCAGGGCACACGTGGTCCTCGATAGCACCCTTCGCCCGACCACGGAGGCCGTGCAGGTGGCCACGATGCACCTCGCGAAGGGGCTGGAGTTCCGGGCCGTCGCCGTGATGGCGTGCGACGATCACGCGTTGCCGTTGCAGGAACGCATCGAGACGGCGACAGACGAAGGGGAACTCAACGAGATTCTGGAAAGCGAGCGCTACCTGCTGTATGTGGCGTGCACGCGCGCTCGCGAACGGCTCTGGATATCGGGCGTGAAGCCGGTCTCCGATTTCGTGCGGGATATGGGCGGCTGACCCGGGCCGACCGCTCTATCGGCGGGTTGCCTCGAGTGACTGAAGACGCCGGAGAATGCGCTGCAGCTCACCCGCCGGATCCTTGAACCAGTCGATGGACCAGACTCGATGCAGCTGCCATCCCAGCGACTCCAGTTGCCGCTGCCGGAGGCGGTCCCGATCGCGGGTGCTCCGGGCGTCGCGGTAGCTCCGGCCGTCGTACTCGATGCCTAACACAAATCGTGACGGGTCCTTCGGGTCCACAACGGCCAGATCCACCGTGCAGCCCGCCACGCCGACCTGCGCGCGCACGGTGTAGCCTTTGGCCTGCAGTGCCGCTTCGATGACCCGCTCGGCATCGTCCCGGGGTTCCTGACCGGTGGGGCCAGCGCTCGTCGAAGCGGCCGCATACAGCAAGTACTCGCGCAGCACGCGCAGCCCTCGGGGGCTGTTATCGGTCACCCGTAAGTCCTGCGGGTCGAACGAGCAGAACACCTCAAGCCGGTGCTTGGCCCGGGTGAAGAGGACGTTCAGCCGCCGCTCTCCACCGACCTGGTTGATCGGGCCGAAGTGCTGCAGTAGGCGCCCCTGCTGATCGGGCCCGAATGTCACCGATACCAGGATGTGATCCCGCTCGTCACCCTGCACGGTCTCCAAGTTCTTGATGGCAAAGGGTTCCCGACTTCCAGCATGCCGATCCCGGAAACGGAAGAGCGCCTCGTCCTCCTTCTCGGCCTCTTCCACCAGGTCGTCGATCAATGACGCCTGTTCCTTGTTCAGCGTCGCCACCAGCAGGCTACGCTCAGGCCACTCCCTGGCATGCCGTTGCACCGCCGCCACGATCGCCGCCGCTTCGGACGGATTTTGGCGGTTGGCATAATCCCCTCCGACACGGGTCAGCAGCACGCCATCGGGCGCGTTGCCGGACCCAGGGGTTGGGAAGACAATCAAGCGCCGATTGTAGAACGTCCTTCCCGAGAAGTCGATGAGGAAGGGGTGCCGCGACCGGTAATGCCAGCGCAGCATGCGCTGCGGGAAGCAGGCCGCCGCCGCGAGCAGAATGCTCTCTTCCCGCTCGACCACGGTGCGCGTGTCCTTCGCCGACGCTGTCAGCGGCGCAGAAGTACTCGCGACGTCCACCTCGGTCGCCTCGTCCGGTTCGACGTCCTCGTCGTCGTCCCAGCTGGAGCGGTCGAAGAAGGCGGACGGGCCTAACTGCATCGGATCCCCGACGATCAGCACCTGTCGCCCGCGGGCGATGGCCCCCAATGCGTCCTCGGGTCGCATCTGGGACGCCTCGTCCATGACCACCAAGTCGAATTCGAACTCCCCGGGTGGGAGATACTGCGCCACCGCTTGGGGTCCCATGAGGAAGCAGGGCTTGAGGCTCTGGATGGCCCGTCCTGCGCGTCGGAACAGCTCTCGGATGGAGAGGTGGCGCTTCTGCAGGTTGGCCTGATGCCGAATGAGGGCCTCCTCGGACATTTCGCCAACACGTGGACCGGGCCGACCCGGGATGGGGGGGCGTTGCGCCAGCGCTGCGGCGATGGCCTGCCGCTCCAGTTGTTCGCGTTCGGCGTCGCGCGTACTGAACCGGCGTCGTACCTCGCCGTGCCTGCCGCTGTCGAAGGCATCGAGGATGGGTACTTGCTCCAGCGCTGCCTCGGTCAACGCTTGGTACACGGCGGCGTCATAGGCCGCCGCCGCATGTACGGCTGGAACCTTCCCCGCTTCGATGAGTTCGACGAGGCCCTGCAACTCCGCGGACAGTGCGCTCTCGCGAGTGCGCATGTAAAGCGCCCAGTGTGACAGCGCTGCCTCGTGCTCGAGCGCGAGCTCCAGGCGCTGACGCTGCTGCGTGAGCGGGATCAGCTCGCTGCGAGGGGCGGCTGTACCGCCGCTCTGGCGAGTCCGGTACCAAACCGCCGGATCCACGTCGCCGAGGTCGTCGAAATGCTGGGCGGCTTTCGCCGTGGTTGCCAGCGCGGCGTCTACCTTCGCTACATGCGTACGCAGCCTCGCTAATCGCTCACGGCTGTCAGGACCAAGGAGCCAGCGCTGAATGCTCTTGGGGAGCTGATTGCTCCGCACGGCCGCGAGGAACTGCGCCGCCCCATGCAGCGCCTGCACATTCGTGCTGGCGCCATCCACCGTCACCCCGGCTGCCTGCCACAGTTTCAAGAACTTTTGTAGCGCATCCTCGGCCTGCCACAGGCTGCGCAGGGCCGCATAGTCCTGCTGGACAGCGCTGAGGGTCGTCGAGCCGTCAAACTGCGCGATCTCCGTGGTGGCCAGTACTGCCGAGCCCAGCTCTTGTAAGGCACGCAGGTCGCTCGCAATGCGCGGCAATGGCTGCTCCATGAGCTGGTGCAAAGGCCGTCCCAGCAACGCTGCGGCGTCGATGAGGCTGACCGACGCCTGACGGGCCTCAGGCCAGTCGGTGCCGGCGCCACGCACCGCGTCGGAGAGGTCCGTCCAGCCTGCGTCGGTGCACTCCTGGAACGCCGCGATTAGCGCGTCGCGGCCGCTCGGAAGCGCGGCGAAAGCGCGAGCCACGGCATCGTGCCACTCGGCGGCCATCATGGCTGCAGGGAAGGAGGCACTCAGGTCGGCTGACGCGTGCCTGAAGACTCGAACCAGCACCGGGTCCGTTAAGAAGTCACGGACGGCGTCGGCGTGCATCACCAGCTGACGGACCTCCTGCACCATCTGCGGCCGCGTTAGGGTCGTACCGCCTGCCATCGCTCGCACCTGACGCACGGCCTGGCGATACTCGCGTGAGAACAACGCGGGCAGGAATGATGGCGCCGTCGCCAACGCCAATGCCATACCACGCAGCTCCTCCAGCGGGGGGCGGAAGCTTAGCGGGAAGCGCTCTGCGAGTTCGCCCTCCCGTTTGCGTAAGGACTGGGCTCGTGTCTCGAGCTCGCGCAGCGCAGGGCCGGCACCGCGAGTGCCGTCGTGCAGTAGGCCTCGGGTCTCAGCGTCTGTCGCCAGCGTGGCATCGGCGATGGTGGCCAGGGCCAGGGCCACGTCGGCGCGCAGTGGCCGGGCCGCCGTATACAACTGCAACCGCTGTAGCAGCGGACCGATCTCATACGCCGTGACCAGGGCGTCGGCGACGACGGTCAGGGCCGCACTACGCTTTCCGGCAACGCGGCAGCGATCCACGACGTCGCGTAGCGCATCGAGCGTGCTGGATGGGTCGAACTGGGTCAACGCCTTACGCAGTACTTGGTCGACGTGCGGGTCGTCACGGCGTGCGAATACGCCGGCTTGCCTCCATTGTCCCAATACGCCCCGCTGTCGGTCGGCGACCGTCTGAACCGCCGCCACGGCCGCTGGGATGCGGTCCGTGACGTCGGCGCTTACGAGCCTGTGCATCAAGTCGTCGGGCAGCTGCTCCGGAATCGATAGGTCCGCCACGGTCGGGCGCAGCGAACACAACGCATCCATCGTTTCGGGCACGTGCCCACCGACCAGACGCATCAATTCGCCGATGTCCTCGTCGAGCGCACTGAGTTCCCGTCGCCAGGCACGGGCCGCCTCGCGCAGTGCCTCGACCGCGCTGTGGGACATGTTCGGCTTGCGCAGACCTGACCAGGGATGCTGATCCAACCTGCTGAACTGAGCGCAGACCTTTTCACAGGCGCTGGCGAACTCTGTGGCCACGTCGCGCCGCGCGGTCACCCTGCTCGCCGTTAACTGGCTCACTCGTGGTACACGCCAGCCACGCAGCACTTCACGGACTGCCGATGGAAGCTGAGCACCGGCGCGCTGTGCTCGCCACATGACTTCGAATGGCGACAGGCCGATGGTCCCGAAGGGAGCGTGCAGCGCTTTGACTGGCGCTGACAGCGTGTCCCGGTCGTCGCGCAGACGTTGGAGTAGCGCCTTCAAGTCATCCGTTTCGCGAGGCGGATGACCTCGGAGGCTGAGCCGCCGATCGAGGTCGGCGATGAACTCCCGCTTGGCCGTGGAGTGGCTGTGCAGTGATACGCAGAAATCAGCGAGGCCGGCGTCCTTGAGGCGTGCCGCTACGACATCGAGGGCCGCCTTCTTTTCCGCGACGAAGAGCACGGACCGGCCCTTGCTCAGCATCGCGGCGATCAGATTGGTGATCGTCTGCGACTTGCCCGTACCGGGAGGCCCCTGCAGGACGAGGTCCATCCCCCGATCGACGTCGATGAGGGCGCTCTGCTGGGAGCTGTCCGCTTCGATGATCGTCCCGGGGATCGCGCCTGGACCGTCGTCCAGCGCGTCGATGTCGTACTCCGCGGCGGCCTCGGCCTTGGCCGCCGCGGCCTCGTGGGAAATGCTATCGCGGGCGCCGAGTAACGTGCGAAGAGGCCGACTGTCGAAGATGGTCCGCGTGGCTGGCCACGTTTTGGGGTCGAGATCCCGCCACATAAGGATCCGGCCAAAGGACACCAGTCCTAGGGAGAGGTGGCGGTGGAGCCGCCAGCCAAGCTTCGTCGTTGCGAGCAGGCGCTCCGTCTGATCGAAGTAGCCGTCGAGATCCGGCTCGTCCGCGTCGAGGTCGGGGAGCTCAAAGCGGAAATCGACCCGACACTTCTCCTGCAGCGTGACGTTCACACTCCAATCTTCGCCCGATCGCTCCAACGCGTAGCGATATGCACGGCTGGCCGCGTCCAGCTGGCCGCGCTTGAGTTGCACCGGGACGAGGACCAGCGGTGCGAGCCGGGACACCGGTGTGCCTCCGTCGGGTGGGCTGTCCATCCATTCGACGAACCCGAAGAGTAGGTGCAGCTGGTTGGCGCCAGTCTCTTCGATGGCCGTGTCGGCCTGCCTTTGTAAATGTCGGAGCTGCGCCTCCAGTTCGTCGGGGAACAACAGGGTCTGCAATCGGCTGGCCCGGCGGGTGCTCCCGTCGGTCGCCGGTTCGAAAGTGGTCGGGATGTCTTGGTCCTCGGCCCAGGCTTTGCGCCGTTCCTCACGCCGCTTTGCACTGGCCGCACGTTCGGCTTTGGCCCTCGCAGCAGGGTCGATGGCCGTGTCTGTTACCAGCGACGCCGTGTCCACCGTTCGCGCTCGCGGGCTCCAGCGCTCCGGCATCGGGGGCAGCGGGTCGAATGACAGCGGCGCCTGTTCGAGCAAGCGGGCGAAGACCAGCTCCGGCTGGGGCCCGACCACGCGTAGCGAGCTTGCCTTGGGATGCCGAAAATGCAGCAGCCGGTTTCTGGCGCTGAGGTCGAGCAGGCGACGCCTGACCCGCTCGAGAACGGGAGTCATGGTCGCCGCGTCGGGGTGAATGGACGGCGACATTACCCGGCGGCTCCCTCCTCCCCAGGGCCAAGCACGCGTGATACGTAGACGGAGGTTTGCGCCGCGCGATTCTTGACTCCCACGTTGTCTAGTGCCGCTAACGCGATGGCTTGTTTGGCGACTGGCTGGGTGAAGTCGAAGGCAACCTGCCGATCGGTTTGCACGAAGCCAACCCCCTCATCCAACAGCAGTCGGAACGAGGAGCCATCGGCCCACTCGAGTCGCAGCGAACGGCGATGGTTGGTGTCAAACTTCTTTCGCTCCGTCCAGCTCACATTGGGCACGCCGATCTGCGGGCAGTAGGCGGCAAACAGGTCTGCCCGATTGACAGTGGGATCCCATTCATGCCCGAGGTAGCGACCCAACTGTTGCCGCCGCAGTGGGTCGAAGCCGCTCGTCTTGGGCGTCTGAGTGATGACATCGATGATCGGCCACTCGGCGCCGTTGCGTACTCGGAGCAGCGCCTGCAGAACAGAACCGAGCACGGCCATCGTCAGCGGCGTGAAGAGATAGCGATCCTCGTAGAGCACCCGTTGTAGTGGGACATTACGGGCGAGCATCTCATCGAGCTTGGTGGACGACATTGCGCGCAGGTACAGCAGCAATTTGGCGCCGACATCCTGCAGCGGACCGTTGAGCTCTTCGGCCAACCAGCGCTCCTCCACCATACCTGGCGGCAGTTGCTCCAGGGAGGCGGCGGTAAGCTGCTGCGTGCCTTCGAACTCGTCGATCGATACGGCCCTGTCCTGCTGAACCCGAAGCGTCTGCCCGCGATCATTGGCGCCCCAGCCCTCGTCGAGGCCGAGCGCGTGCACTGAGGTGGTCGCAAAGGACGTCGTACGACCGCCAGCCACCACTTCGGCGAGCAAGAACCCTGTACCACGTGCTAAGGAGGGACTGGAGACCGCATAGGCTGTAACCAGGCCGTTCTTGATCAATCCCGCGAGTCGGTTCTTGATCAGCGCATCGGCTGCAACGAGAACCTTGGCCTCAAAGAGCAGCTCGACTGCGACTTGCTGAGCCGCCCAATTTTGAATGTGGCGCCACACGCTCCATTCGGTGATGTCCCAGGTGCTGGGATCACCGGCCAGTACGACGCGGATGTGGGATGCTCCCCGGGCCTCGCGCAGCAGGGCAAGAATGGTGTCGTCGAGCTCCAGAAGCGTTTGGTCTCCAAAGCAGCGCAGGGAGTCCGGCAGTTCCAGCGCACTCAAGAACTGCACGTCCAGCACTTGCAGGCCAAGTCGACGATCGATCTCATTGGCCCGATGCGCGGTCTCGAACGAGAGCAGGCAGGCCTGACAGGCCCCGTCGCAACTCTCGCGGCAGTCAAGCCGCTTGGCCGCCTGTCGTAGCAGCTCCGGTAATACCGGTGCCGCCTGACCCACGAACCCCGCTCCACCGGGTGCGGTATCGTACAACTTGATGGAGGGCACGAGATCGCCCATGTGGCCACCTCGCTCATCAATTACCGCAAAGCCGATCTCGCCCACCTCTACGCCGAGGCGGTCACACAACGCATCTCGCATCGCGATGGCGATGGCGTTGGCAGCTCTGCGCGCGGCGCCGCCGTCCAACGAGCTTGGATACGCGAGCTGGAGTTCAAGGACGTCGGTGGACTGGCTCGCACCGAGCCAGAGCCCCGTCTTGACCAGGCCACGCTCTGGACCACGACAGCGCTCGTTAGGCGCATCTTGCTTCGTCCGAAAGATGGGCCAATGTGACTGCATGCTCGCCGGCATCTCGGATGTGCTCGTCTCTGACGCCGCGCGGCCGCACAACAAACAAATGGCGAATCCTTTTCCGGACGCACCACGATTCGCATCGAGGACGGTTCCGTCCACACTCCAACGGAAGCGTCCGAGACGTTCCTGAACCAACGTCGTCCAAGGCGCATCGTGGACGGCGATCATCGGTTCGCCCGTGGGCACGTACTGCTGATGGCTCAGGTCGTTGGTTGGTTCCGCGAAGAAGTCGACCGTGAACCCACCCGGCTGCAGATATTCGTACTGCTGCAGGCGATCCGCCCCAGCACCGCACCGCGCGCTCGGGCATCGACCTGCTCGGCTGGCGCGATCCCACAGGCCACCGCAGTCGTTGCATCGGATGGCCCATCGCAACGCTTGAATCTCGCGGATATGGTGATGATCCCCGAGCGGTATGCGCCAGTTGAGCGCGACGCCGGCGACATCATAGACGACGCCATCCAGCGGAACAGACGATCCAGGGGCGTACTCACGTAGCGCGGTTGCGATATCCCGACTGGGGAACCCTCGCCGGCGCAGTCGATTCTCTCCGAGTTCTCCCTCCGCGTCCCTCCGGTTACGCAGATCCAAGCGAGTGGTGGTACGGAGCTCGACGATGTTCGTCGGGAATCCGTGCCCAGGCAGAAAGCCAGATCCACTCAAGTCGCCGAGCAGGTACTCGTTGCGGAGTCGCTTGAGTTGATGGTTGATGGCCGCTCGGACGCGTTCATGCGTGGAGGCTGCGGGTACGCCTTCGAGCTGGTCCTCGAGCGGCGCTACGTCGATCCACCAGCGCTCTTGCGCAGCGGACATGTCCGTCGCTGCCTGTTCCACCAATCGCTCGAGTGATATTCCCTCGAAGATTGATCGGCGCACGAGCATCTCGAGTCCCTGTCTGCGTTGCACATCACCCAGCGCCGATGCCAAGCACCATGCGCTGAAGCGGTCTGCGGCAGAGGTCCCCAAAGTTGGGTCAGCGAAAAAGTTGCCACATGTTAACCGTTCACCTGCGGCGGCTTCGAGATACAGGAAGTCGCGCAAGAGCGTAGCGTTGACGTGTCGCTGTACGATGCGGGCACTCGACAACGACACCCGCGGGACGTACGTCGGGGTGACAAACGGCCAGAGAGGATCGCGGAACACGGATAGTCCGTGCGGATTGGCCGTGCAGAGTGTGAAGCTGAAGGCGCGGGACTCTCGCCGCCGACCGGCACGTCCGCTACGCTGACGGTAGTTGGCCGGGCTGGGTGGCGCATTATTCATGGCGACGCCACCGAGACCACCGATGTCGACTCCCATTTCCATGGTCGTGGAGCAGCTTAAAACGTTGAGATGGCCCTTCTTGAACTGCTCCTCGCGGTCCCGTAGTGTGTCTGCGTCGACCTGGGCCGAGTGTTCGGCGACGATGTAGTACGGGAAGCGCACCAGGATGCGCCGATGAAGCTCGGTCCAGCTTCCCGCATCCCGGAGCGCACTAATGCGTGGGTCTTCGCGGAACCAGCGTTCGCGCTCTTCGGCAGGCACCGTAGCCCCTGCGGCGTCGCGCCAGAACGGGTAGGGTAGCTCGGGTATGGTGACACGGCTGCAGCGTGCATCGAACGACCGCTCAGGTTGCAAGTACTGCGTTACCTGCCTCGGGGCGAATCCCAGCACGCGATGCGTTACCGGGCAGAGCCAACCTTCCTTCAATTCCTCGATCGTCGCGTGCTTGTGCAGGTCGAGTCGGTACCGACCGTCGACGTGCGAAAGAATCGGTATGAGTGCGGACCAGATTGCCTGCAGGCATTCACTGACCAACGCGTTGCCGTCAGCATCTCCGGGAGGGGCGTCCAGTAGATAGCGGATCAGCCGAACGAGACGATTTCTGGGG
This sequence comes from uncultured Gemmatimonadota bacterium, assembly GCA_903900795.1. Classification (GTDB taxonomy): domain Bacteria; phylum Gemmatimonadota; class Gemmatimonadetes; order Gemmatimonadales; family Gemmatimonadaceae; genus Gemmatimonas. The sequence continues at coordinate 19,498 of CAIUOO010000286.1, forward strand.
TTTCGCGTCGCCGTTGGCCAGCGCACGATGCCGTACCCAGGCGGATGATCACCGTGCGGCCCAACCACCTGCGTTCGCCGGATCGGTAACGCCAGCCAACGGAAAACGACATCGGTGAGGTCAGCTCCCTCCTCATCACGCCCTACAATGACCGCACCGTTTGCTCGGAACACGACGTCAACGGCAACGTGTAGCAACGCGACCCAGTCCTCAACGGTCAACATGCGCTGCTGCCACACTGCCGGCGGCAACTGCCGGTCGAGTTCCTTGAATCGCAGTCGTGCGAAGCCCATCGTCTCGAGCGAGAATGGCCGCCGAGGGCGGCGTACGAACTCTCGCGTCACCATGCGCAACGCCGTGCGGTTTGCGGTGCGCTCAGTGCGAGGGAGGCCCATCTGCTGGTGGCGAATCTGGTCTCGCAGGACATCTGTGCTGGCGAGTTCCGACATGACTGCGCCCCAGGCGAGCTGCCCGGGTTGTGCCGCCGGTATCTTGATCCGTCTGGCGAACACCTCGTAGTCGGGCTCACCTGGTCGGAGGTCAAACTGCCGGAGAATCTCCTCTTCAATGGACGGAGGAGGTGCTCCTCCTGCCTGTCGGAGCGCGTGCACGATGAAGCTCCGTGCAAAATTGAGTTCTGCGTCTACTTGTGCCGATAATGCGTAGCGCGCTGTGCCCCGTCGACTGTCGGTAAAGGACACGAGGCGGCGCCCCTCGTGTACGAGTCCAGTCTGATCCGCCGGCAGGGGTGCCACGTACTCGAGGAGCGTGGGCAGAGCATTACGTAAGAACAGCATTTGCCCGGCCTGCGCTGTCCTGAAAAGCCGACGCCGGTCGCTGTTGGTCGTGCCACAGCTGCAGCAGGTCGCCCTGTTCATGGGCTCGGGCAGTTGGTGATACATCACCTCGTTAGTGCCACCGGCAGCCAACGTCATCTCGCGTCGATCGATCTTGGCTGGCGCGGTGGTCTCGGAGGCATGGGAGCTGAAGAGGTACACGCTCGAGTGGCGTTGCTCTCGCTGACCGGTGTCATCTTCTGAATCGTCGCCCTGGTCCCCATCGGTGAGTCCCTGCAGCGAAAAAACGTCCTCAAGCGAGGCGACTTCTGCCGAGGGTAGCGAGAGCCGGTCTGCCAGTGGGTCCCACGAGGCCGCCAGATAGTCCGCGCCGCACTCATCGCAGAGCATGAGGGGGAGAACGCCCGAGTGGCAGTGACCGCAAGTGGCATGACGCTCGTGGAAGAGCGCGCCGTACGGCCAGTCATTGCGCAGCGCCGCATGGCGCCCGCTACAGTCTGGGTTGATGCAGGCCCACAGGCCGGCCTCCACGCGGTGAAACAGGTGCGTTCGCAGTCGCAAGAAAGCATCACCTTCGGCCGTGATCGCGCTTGTTGCAACGTCCAAGAACTCGAGCAGTGAGGGCTCAGATGCAGCGGGTTCGGCCGCAGTGCGCTGCTGCCGGTACACCTCGTCGAGGGTGGACAGGCGGAGCACACCATGCGGGGCATTCAACAGCGCCGAGCGCACTGCACGAGCATGTGTGTTCGACACCAGCACGTCGTAGCGTGCGGTCGGATCCATACTCGCGAATGTCGAGAGATCTGGCAGCGGCGCGGAGTGATCTTGTACGGCCGGCAGGGTCGGGGCCTGACGTTCTCCGAACAGCACTGTGACTCGCTCGGTTGGCACACCGGCGAGGTCGGCAAGGAACTCCTGCAGCTGGACGTGCGCCTTCGCCGAGTTGTCCCCGATGGTGGCAGAGGTGGCAATGAAGCGGACCTGATCCGGTGCGACTCCAAACGCATGCATCACGCGCCGTAGCAGCAAGGACGTCTCGGCGGCCTGCGACCCGAGATACGTGTGGGCCTCGTCCAATACCACATATCGCAGCCGCCCTTGGGACTGCTGAAGGATGGGCCGATCGTCCCGCCGAACGAGCATATACTCGAGCATCGTGCTGTTTGTCACGAGCAGCGGCGGTGCTTGGTCGTAGAGTTCTAGGCGGTCGCCCACCTCGGACGGGTCCAGATCTTTCCGCTGCGCAGGAGTAAGACGGGGACGCAGATTGCGGTTGTACAGGGCGAAGCGGAGACGCCCGTTGAAGGCGGCTGTCCAGGCCCGGAAACGATCCCGCTGGCTGGCGATCAAGGCATTCAGGGGGTACAGGAACAAGGCCCGTACACCAACAAGAGGCCCTGGAGTCACTTCAAGGTCTCGTACCAAGTCATCGAGGATGGGCCATGCGAAACACTCGGTCTTGCCGGAGCCAGTTCCACTGGACACCAGCACCGACTGAGGCGTTTTGGCCCGCAGCGCCCGGAGCGCCGCAATCTGATGCCGATACGGATGGTCGGTCGGCCGGAAGACGTAGTCGCCCACGCCCAGCTGTGGGTGCTGCCGCGACATCGCTTCTACAAACCGAGGTGACAGCAGACCGCCGTTTGCAAGATCGGCGAGTGTCTCCTCACCTTTCGCCCAGTCGAAGATGGGCTCCAAGACGGGGTCGGCCAATAGGCCACCCCGTACGCCGGCTTCCTGATTCAGTGTCTGCTCGAGATATCGGCGCAGCGCGGGGCGCGACGGTTCGAGCGTACCTAGCAGTGCAGTCGTCGAGCGCTCCGAGAGGTCGCCGACCAGTGAGGAGAAGTACTTCAGTGAGGCCGTCATGCGTGCGGTGCGGTCTGGGGGGCGGGAGTGCTCCAGCGATTTGCCAATCCATAGTCGTACGCCGCCCTGAGGGCGGCCTGCGCAGGCTCGCCGAAGCGTCGTAGGATGCGCCGAAGTTGGAACTGCGCAGTCGGACTGAGCTGGATGTCATAGCAGGCCGCGAGAGCGCCTGCGAGGGGCGCCAACGCCAACTCTCTGATCCTTAGCACCTCGTTGGGGAGGCCTGACTCAAGCAGTTGCCTACGAACGGCAGCGAGTTGGTCTTGGACGGCATAGCGGAGCGCCGTGTCCCGGAGTGGTACGCTGCTGGGCATCGTATTCGCGAGCGCAAACGCAGCCTGCCACGCTTTGGTCGGCCATGCACGATTGGCGATCGCGGCGGGAGCATCGGTCGGTACCCGTCCAACGACTGCGTACGCCGTACGCCGGATGGGTCCGACCATCCACGGAGTCGGTAGTGCGTCCAACCTTTCTTCCAGTCGTTCCAACGCCGTGTCGGGGGCGCCGAGTTGCTCGGTCAACCAACGCATCATCCGTTCAGTCGCCCGCTCGATCGCTCCGACTGGAAGCGACGCATAGGAGAATGGCAGTGCTTCCATGGCCTCCACGGTGAGTCGAGGTGCCTCTTGGTCGCGAAACAGGGACTGCAGTAGCAGCAGCGCGCAAAGGTCCGGCCACACGTCCGGAACACGCGGGAGGATGCGCAGGACACTGAACGCTGCCGGCGGCAAATCAGTGGTGCGCTTGACGAGCTGATGGACCAGCTCCCATTCGGGGTGTTCAGGGGCAATCGCCATTGAGGAGAGCGCGGCCGTCAGTGCCTCCATTCGCTCGTCGTCCGGTATTCGCTCGATCGCGTTGCGAAGGGTCCCTTCCGGCCACGACGGAATAGGCTCGCGGACCACCAATCGTGGCCGTACACGTGACCAGAGGCCATCAAAACCGTACACCATCCATGAGCCGGATGGGATTCCCTCATCCGGCAGTCGCCACTCGGGTGACGTGACACTCTCTGCCGGTGGATCCTGACGGATCAGTGGTACAGGTATCGTGTCCGGGCTGGAGAGTGGGATGCCGACGAGTCTGATCTGCTGCTTCTCGCGTGGAGAGAGTGCTCTCCAGGATTGTGACGCGATGCGACAGGTGCCCTGTCGATCAGATTTCATTTCCAGCGAATACCTCGTGATGAGCAGCTGCGGTGACATCTTCGTGACCGCTTCGAAGCGTAGCCGAACATGCGCGTCGAGACGGTCCGTTGACGAGAGTAGCTCTTCGACGTCCGCTTGAAGCACATCTAACGGCATGTGGCCCACCGTACCGGCGTTCAGGTGGAAGCCAGCGCCGATCATCCCAATCTCGACTTCGGGAGGGCCGTTACGGAGCTCTCCATTAACCCAGGCTTCACCGTGCTTTGTCGGTGATAGGGAAACAGCGCGGCACCCCGAGAGCTCCTTCACTGTGGCATTCGTGACGGGAACACCGGAGAGGCGTTCAAAGCTGATGAGTTCCGCCGGAAACGGTACAATGAACTCGGCGCGTCCACGATCGGGCCACAGTACTACCAGCCTCAACGTCGTCGGCGACGCATTGGCATCAATGGCCGTGACATCGAACACGCGCTGCTGATCTTCGTCAAACCGACGCTCCACCCGCACGCTCGCAGCCTCACCGAGAACTGCGTCGGCGTCATGCAGGCCGCTCACGAGGATTTGCCCTTGAATTTCGTTCAATGGGCGGATCTTTACTCGGAAGTCCACTGGACAAAGGGTTGCTCGTGTGAGGAATGCAACCTCCCCATCGCGGAGAACTCGAATAGTCCCAGCCCCCAGCGACGCATTTGTCAGTGATGACCACCTCGCACCAGGGAGGTCGCTGCGCCAGTAGAGTTCAGGCGGCGAGATGCGACGTTCGGGGCCTGCACCATCGAACTCGAAGAGCCGCGGCAGACCGAAATAGGCCGGCGGTTCCGCGTTGATCCTGTGCACCCCGTTGCCTTCAATGCGAAAGTGGCTGACTGAGGCGGTGACGGCATTGAGTCGCACGGTGCATTGCTCGCCGCTCCTGTGCCGAAAGCGGGTGGTCGCATTGATCCGCAGGACCCGCCGTTCCGGTAGGTCGTCGACCACCCCGAGGACTTCGAGAACGCTCTCCATCTCGGCAGCCTCCCAGTCCGCGGGCAACAGCACGAACGCGCCCCTCGATGCGACAAGGCATCGACCCTCACCGGCGAACGACGCACGTACATTGGTCGCTACGTCCTCATCCAGCGCAAACACCCATGGGAGGTCCTCCGACAGCCCCTGACCTCCGGGGTACTGATTTGAGTCATGCGGGGCATCGGCACCTGATTGAATATCCAGAAACACGGTGCCCGCGACGACCTCGCTTGACAGCGCGCGTCTGCTGACCGGCAGTGAGGTCACTCGGTAGTGCTTTTCGCCGCCCTCGCCGTGCAGTACGATGCGCGCCCATGGGTCGATACTTCCATCTTGGTACCGGGTGCGGAGCAGTCCGCGCTCGGGCAGTCCAAGCGATGTTGGCAAGCGAGCTGCAGGCACGGAAGAGGCAATTTCCAGTGTACCGGCCAATGCCCAGCGCCGCTGACCCGACTCCATTGTGCCTACCAGCTGCCGAACCCACACGATAGGAGGCACGGCCTCACGGACGACATTGACAGCGTCGCCGACTAGTCCTCGGAGGAATTCTTCCGCCTCGGCATCGTCCAAGCGCAGCGGCAGATCGTCCCGCCATGCTGGATGTTGTTCGTCGAGTGCGGTGACCGGTGCGTCTGGATGCTTACTGAGCGTGACCCGATATCGCCAGATGGTTTGGACGATTTCGCCCGCTAGCGTGTAGACCACGCTTTGGTGCAGCGTGGAAGGAAGAGTCGCCTTTGCGGCGGTCTCCGCGAGCGACTCAGGGCGCTTACCGCCAACGAGTCCATCGTCAACCGTGTAGCTGCGGAACAGCCGTAGCAGGCTGCGGAAGTAGGCGCGAAATGCATTGTTCTGCTGGCTCACTAGACGGAGCGGAAGGCCGCCTTCACAGGCAATTGTTGCCAGAAACTCCGTCTGAAATGCGGTCTTCAGCAGCGGGCGCTTCCATCCCTGTAGTCCGTCTCGAACAAGATTGACCAGCGTGCGGTAGCCTGAAGTTCCGGACTGCAGATGTGACGCGTTCACGGCGTCCAGGATTCCCTCCCACTTCCACTGCCCGCCCGAATAGGACTGTCTGAAATAGTCCGCCGCCCAAAGACAAAAAGCCTTGGTAGTCGATGGCCCGTATCGCGTTGAGTCAGCGTCAAGATTTTCGGAGACGAAATCCTGAAGGGCGCGGGATTCCGCGGCGGTAATCCGATAGCGGTACAAGGGGCGACCATCCGGGCGGTCCAATCCGCAGCGTTTTAGGATGGCGTCGAGAGGGGAAGTCATCACCGCAATCTATCGTTGATTCGTTTTGCCGACGACGTAACCAGAGACGCGTCGTCTGGCATCGTCAAAAAATCGTCATCGCGCACGGCTGAATGGTCAGGCTGCGATCCGTCCGCAGCCCTATCGTCTCGTGGAGAGACTGAAAGAATGATGGGAACTGGTAAAGCGCGTCGTATTTAACGTGGCCAGACATTGAGAGGAGCATTAGAGGCATCGAGGTTCGTAATCACAGCGCAATAATGGCACGGCTCGTCCCTTCTTCGCAAATATGGAAGACTTGCATTCTTCTACAGACGTATGTGATTTGGTCGACTTGGGCCTCCCCCGATAACGTGGAAACCAACGGGGGTGCATTGACCATCGTTCTGGCGATCACGCAATCATTGATCTATGCAGGGCACTTCAACCCTCCGCAGCGTAAGCGTCGCTCCCGGCACCGCCCCGAGCGCACCAAGCGTGAGTTCGGAGTCCATCCGCACTCCATCGCCATCAGCAACCGCCGCCGGCGAGATCATCGCGTGCCACTGGTCCGGTGCCGGCAGCCGAAGTCCGTCGGCAAGCTCCCTCAGCGAAGTTGTCTCGGCGATGATCAGCGGCTCCGGAAGCACATGGTCAAGCCCAGGCGACTCGATGCGAAGCCACAGGCGCAGGTCTTCAGCGGTCAGGAGCTCCGGGATATCGAGCCGTCCGCTGCGGAGTTCAAAGAGCGCCGCCTCGTCCAACACGTGGACCGAAACGCGTAGGGCCCGCAATGGGTTCTGCCTCCTCCACGCTCTGAAGGCCCGCACGATGATGGTGAGTGGGACTGCCGCCGGAAAGTGACGGGAAGCGCCGGCACCGACGAGCGTCATACGCAGGTGATGCACTCCTTCGCGGCCGGCCCAATCGAACGCTGCATGGAGCTGTCGGGGCATCAGCGTCAGATCTCGCGTGGTGGCATCGCGCCACGGGCGGATGGCGCATATACGCGTCCCCTTGAGTACGAATACGTCACCCTGCGGCTCGAATTCCGAACGCCCCGACTCGGGATGGAGATCATGGCGCACGAGCTTCCGAATGAGGTTGGCAATCGCGGGACTAAAATACAGCGATGCGCTGGTGGATTCCGGCCCCAGGTAGCCGCCACTGACAAGCACACCTTCTTCTTTTCGCAGCGCCGTGTCGGGCATGCGGCCGTGAAGGATCTCGAGGTCGGCGTCGTTGACCGCTCGAGGGGAATCCTCGAGTCGGAAGCGCCAGTGCGAGGCGCGCGGTCGCAGAGCACCAATACGCGCTGCCAACTCGGTCAATCGCTTGGGCAGTTCGTCGAATGTCTCGAGCTGCATCACAAGGATGTTGAATCGAGTACGTAGCATTTCGACATCCACGCCACTCCCGGGTCCCACTAGGGCAAAATGCGGTTGTGGATTGGTGCCATGTATCTCCTGAATTTCGGAGAAGAGGTCGAGCAGATGCGGATCGCCGATGCTGGACCCGAGAAAGAACAACGAGCGACGTCGCCAGACTTCGGCAAACGTTCGACGATAGTACGGGTCCGCATGTGCCAGCCGGCGATACTCACCATGCCCAACGACCAGCTCGCGTTCGAGTGGCGCAAGCTCAGGGCTGGACTCACGAGCGAGATAGCCATGAATCGCCCAGAGCACACTCGGTACCGTGGTGGTGAGTGCGTTCAGGACGTCCGCACAATGCACTCTGGACCGTCCGAGCACGTGCAGGTGGTCGGCATAGAGCGCCCTCGATACCGCTGGCTGCTCGTGTACAGAGGTGCCAGCCGCGCTCCATTCCGTCTCAGCGTCCCGTGCCCGGTTTGCGTGATAGGCGCGTGCGAACAGGTCATCGTAGTTGGTAGAAACGACGAGCGGCCACCAGAGCTTGGCCAGGGCGGTCGTCTGGGCAACCTGATGACCCCAGTGCGAGGGGCCGTGGTTGAGCTCAGGCTTCGCGTAGAGTGCCTCGCGTACACGCGTGATGCGTGCGGAGGATGAGTCCATGGCGAGCAGCCTGACCGCTTCGTTTGCTCGACGTATGAGCGCGGCCGGATCGTTACTGGGCGAGCGCCCGCCCGAATCCGTGCCCGTCCGTCCCTGCTCGAGCGCCTCGATCAATGTCTGCCAGTCGGGGCAAAGGTCCACGCTCATCCCGGCGCCGAGGAACGGCACCAAAATGCCCCGGTCGTACGCGGTCACAAGCCGGGGGAGCATTTGCTCGAACGTCATCGCAGGAAGCGGCATGTCAGTGGAACAAGAGCGGGCTGGGGAACGGCAGACGCCGCAAGGTACTAGCTGTTGGGCGACACGAGAAATTGACCCCCTGGCGACATGAGGAATTGACCCATCCCCCCTGAATCCTCAGCCGGAGGTCGGCGGCACTCCGCCTCGGGTCAGCGGTCCCCGCTAGCCTTTGAGCAGGCGTACGCCGTACAATCCGTAGTCGCTTGAAAACCAAACCCCTTGTGCTCTACTGAGCCGGGTGAAGTTCAAATGGATCTCCGTCGATGGGAGCATCGACAGCTCCGCGGCCCACGCGTCTCATTTCTTGGTGCGAACTCAACCCGTGCGCGTCGCACAACGCGCAGCACGACGACATACCGGGAGGCACTCCGTGGCACCATTCCCCGCTAGCACGCCTTTTCCTGTCGATGCAGATCAGGCATCCTTCGCGAGACGCATTCGGGAGGTCGGGTGGGCACCGTGCACCGTCAACCAGTTGCTGGCCTTCGCCGAACCACAGCTGGCTGAGGTGCTGACTCGGGTGAAGTCGCAAACGCCGGTGGCCCTGCGCAAAGCTAAGGCCGCAGCCGTCAACGCGTGGTTCCAAGCGCAGGGGCTCCCCGAAGGACACATCGAGCCCGACGACTTCGCCAAGCACGCCTCGGCGGATCGGTGGATTACTGGAATCGGCCTTCACGACTCGGACGATGACTACTTCGGCATCGTGCAACTCGGGGCGGTCGACCTCCGCTCGGACGGCAGTTTCGTCATGACGGTCGTGTACTGGGACGGTCTGGTTGAGCGGTTCGACTCCCGCACCCGAGGCCCGGTGCTCGAGCGACTGCTGCTGGACGCCCACCCGCTAGCGCTCCAGTCCTATGCCGTCCAGCCCAACGGCCGCCTGATCGTCGGCGGCTTCCAGCGGGAGGCCATCCGCATTGATGCCCGCACACTGGATGGCGCCGAACGGCTGCCGGTGCTCGTCAGTCAGGCGTTGTGTCCACATGGAGAAGTGGACGCTGATCCGGACGATGCAATCATCCGCTCCCACATCTTAGAAGTCGCGCCGTTCGGCACCTTGGTCGAGGACTGCTGCGGTAACACCAGCGTGCTCCCCCCTGAGGCGGGGGCGCCCAATTTTTGGATGACACGCGAGGGGTTCGCGAGGCAGCGTGGCGAGCACGAGCCGTGGCATTTTGTCACGGGCCGTGATCACCTGACGGTGCACCGGCTCTCGGACCGCCGGCGTGTCGCTTGGGTGTGGGTGATGCGAGGGACGGTGGCTCAATTTGTGTTGGTCGACCGTGGCACGCTGCTGACGCGCTCCAGCGGCGGTGTGCTGCAGTGGTGGACCCTGCCCGATGTATCGGCCGAAGCGTCCGAGTCTTTTTGTCTCCAGGCTGTCAGGGTGCTGCAGGTCCGCGCATCACAGCTGGAATTTCTGTTGCGGGAGGACGGCGTTGGCCCCTTCCTGCTGGTGCGCACCACCACCGGACAGCTGAAGCTTATGGACGCCTCGAGCGGAGCGGTGATCGGCGAGCTCGAGAATATCCCGCCCATCGAACGCGTGGTGCGGACCTCGGCACGCGCGGTTGTCCTCTGGTTCCACGGCGGCGACATCGGCGGGCTATCGCTTGACCCGTTCCAGCTCCGGTGGCGCCGGACCGACCAGATGGCAGAGTCGCAGGCCATTGCCGTGCTCCCCGACGGCCGGCTGGTCCGCGCCGCTTTCGGTATTGTGGTGGAGGATCCTGCCACCGGTCAGGTCCTCGAATCCTACGGCGCGCCCGACCTAGAGGAAGTTGAGGACAAGGAACCGGCGGACGTCGCTGGCGTCGCCCCTCCCTCCACGGATCGGCCACCCGCGAACGTCACCCCGGAGGAGCTGTTGGGCGATCCGCCGGGCGATCCGGCTGATGACGACAGGCTGGCGGAGAGCACCGGGCGTTCCTTGGAGGAGTCCTCCGGGTGGGGGGGCACCCTGTACGTGCTCGTCCGTCGCCCATGGTCGCCCCTCTCCCGTGATGACGTGCTGTGCATCGCTCGTTGGCTTAGGGTCAAGCACGACGTGCTGATCGATCGCATCGGTCGCTCGTTGCGGCCCACTGCGGATGGTGAGGAGTACGAGTGGTTCCTGCGGGTCGCCGAGGTGGATGGTGTGCCGATCAGTGTCCCAGGTCCCGCTGTGGCGGAGCTCAAGGCACGGTACGTGGAGTCGACTACGCCTGCCGCCCCCGGCACCACGTCACCCAACGACCCGCAGGAGCAGATTGACGACTGCCGTCGCGTGCTGCTCATGGTCGCGGAGCTCCATCGGCTCGGCTACCAGCAGCTGCGCATCGTCCCCTTCCTGTACCATTTGGGGACGTGGCGCTGTGGGCTGACGTTCCGGCAAAACATCAAAGCGAATCATGGTGCCTTGTCGATTGAATCGGGCTGGCACTTGATGCCGCAGTACTCCAGTGCGTCGAAGCGCAAAGTGTTCGGCTGGGAGGATGTGCTAGAGGCCACGCCGAGTCGGCTTGCCGAGCTGTTCCTCGCCCGCTTTCCTGAGGTGAGCCGTCGTGGGTATGGCCCCGACGACGAGTATGTCCGGTGGTTCATCAACATGCTGCGCGAGACCGAACCGGACTGTCTGCCAATCGCTTATCAAGACTTCTGCTCCATGCCCCCGAGCGGGCTTGGCACGGTTGGCTTACGTTCACTCGAGCTGACGGCGGCGCCTCTACCTCCGTGGGCAGCGGCGGAGCCAGTCTGACCCTAGCCCTCTGTTCTGAGACCATCGGTGCCCTTAGCAACCCAGTGTCAATGACTGACAAAGTTCAAGTAATCGGGATCACTGGAAGACTTGGTACATGAGAATCATCACCGCAGCCCTCATCCTGTGGCTCACCGGGTGCCGCTTCCTCTCATCGCCACCGGTGGCGGTGGCCTATCGGCAGTCCATCCTTGGGCAGGGGCTGGTGCTGATCATCACCAATGCCTCGCCAGACGTGTCGCTCATTCATGTGGGGATTCGCGCCACGCGGCCGGGTGAAGCGACACGGGAAGTGCTGCTCGAGCCGAGCCTCGCGCCCGGCGAGACCGTCGAAGCGGGATGGTTGGAGCTGCGTCAGCAGGCTGATTCGAGCGTCGACAAGTCCGCCATTGTACCCGGAACGAAGGTCGAGATCTTCGCCCGCGGATACGGGATGCCCGTTCGCGTCACGGTGCCGGAGC
>CAIUOO010000287.1 GCA_903900795.1 uncultured Gemmatimonadota bacterium
ACCAGCGATGACTGTCGCGAACGCGGAGCTATCCGAAGACAAGCGCCAAGGCGGCTAGATCCGCTCCCGCACCAACCGCTGCACCAGCCGCACGGACCGCTCCGTCGCCCCGAGCTCACTCTCCACGAATAGCCGCGCCGCAGCACCGGCCACCTCACGCGCGGGCCCCGCCGCCAGCCACCCCCGCATCGCCACCGAGCACTCGCCCGCATTACGCACCACGCGCGCACCGCCGGCCGCGAGTAGCAGCCCCGCCTCGCGGCTCATGTCGTGGCCGGGGCCAAACAGCACCGGTGCGCCGAACGCGGCCGGCTCGATCACCGAGTGCAGACCGGCGGCGTGAAAGCCGCCGCCCACAAAGGCTACGTCGGCGAGCGCATAGAGATCGCCCAGCACGCCGACGCGATCCACGACAATCACGTCGCGCTGCGCGGCCGCCGCGTCCGACTCGGCCTCGGCCAACGTGGCCACTGACAGCCTCGCCGAGCGCGCCCAATCAAGAATGGGCGCCCGATGCGCCGCCGTCGGTTCATGCGGGGCGATGATCAGACGCGGTCGTGCCTGAGCATCGCCAGACGCCTGCACGACGCGCGCATAGGCCGCCAGCAGCACCGCCTCGTCGGTTGGCCACGTGGAACCCGCCACGAGCGTTGGTCGCGAACTGGCCAGCGCCTGCAAGCGCGGTTGTTGCCGGTCGACCCCCTGTGCCCGGGCCCACACCTGATCGAAGCGCGTATCGCCGGTGACTTCGAGCACGTCGGGGCGCACCCCGAGCGCGAGCAGGCGGTCGGCGTTGGCCTGATCGATCGCGCCGACGCCCTGCAGGGCGCGGTAGGCGTCGCGGAGCAGCAGGCGGGCCAGCGGCCCCGTTCGCCCCGATCGGGGCGCCAGCGTGGCACTGAGGAGCGCCACGGGGATGTTCCGCGCCGTCGCGCGCTCCACCAACGTCGGCCAGACGTCGAGCTTCACGAACACCAACAGCGACGGCTGCAACGCGTCGAGCATCGCGTCGGCTTCTCGCTGCCCGTCAAACGGGAGGTAATCCGTGATGTCGGCGCCGATCGACGCCGCAAACGGCTCGGCACTGGGCGAGAAATACGTATAGGCCAGCTGCCAGCTCGGATGTACCGCACGCAAGCGATGCGCGACCGGACGCGCCTGCAGTCCTTCTCCCACCGACGGGGCGTGCATCCACACAAGGGGTTGCGCCGGCGAACGCACCGCCCGGCTGACATCCGCCACCCGCTCCAAGAGCCCGCGACGGGCCGCCAGCGAACGCCAGAACTTCGACTCGCTCGATGGGGCCAGCTGCGTGGCGATTCGCGTGGCGATTCGCGTGGCGATTCGCGTGGCGACCCGCGTGACGAGCACGCCCGCTCCGTACGCGGAGCGGACCAACGGGTTCAGCGCGTCCTCCTCGACTTCGCCACTGCCAGCGCCGTATCGATTGCCTTGCGGAAATCTTTGTACGGCAGCGCGCCTTGTACGAGAAATTCCCCGATCAGAAACGACGGCGTGGACTGCACACGCGCCTGTGTGACCTGCCGCTCGTCGTTCTCGACGAGCGTGCGGACCGCGGTGGACGTCCGGCAGCGGGTGAACGTTGGCAGGTCGAGTGACAGCTCGCGGGCGATGTCGTCGAGTTTGGCCGACGCGTTGTCGAGCGGCTGGAATGCGCGCTGTTCACGGAAGAGCACGTCGGCGTATTCCCAGAATTTCTGCTGCACCGCGGCGCACATCGACGCCTCGGCCTGCGCCCGGGCGTGCCGATGAATCGACAGGGGCAAATGGAGGTAGGCCATGCGGATCTTGCCGGCGTCGATGTAGTCGCGCTTCAGATTCGCCATCGACGAATCGTGCCACTGCTTGCAGTATGGGCACTGAAAGTCGCTGATCATCACCACCCACATCGCGTCCTCACGACCCATCAGGCGGCCCCGATCGGCGCGCTGAATCGTGATCGAGTCGGCGAGGGTGTCCCCGGATGTCCCCGGACGCGTTGCCGCCGTCGCCTGCAGCAGCGGTGATCCCGCCGTCGTCGTCGTACCGCTCGTCGCGCCGGCGGTCGTGCGCGCCGCGTTGCCGGCGTCGCGGCCACAGGCCGTGAGGGTGGCCAGGCAGCACAGGAGTGCCGACCAGCGAAACGCAGAGCGAACTCGGGACATGAAATTCCGGATCAGGATGGAGACGGCTGGCGTGTCGCCCTTGGTAATCTAACGGATCCAAGGAGGCCCGCACGGCTCCCAGTGCGGCGCCAAAGGGCACCGCCAAAGGGCACCGCCAAAGGGCACCGCATGACACCGATTCCCTGCCACGGCCGTAGGGCTTGTATCTTTCACCCTGTGCGCATCCTCTTGATTCAATCCGCCCACCGACGAATCGCTGCCCGCCCGGTTCCGCTCGCCCGGCATTTCACGGGGTGGCTGCTCGCGGCGGTCATGGCCGTTGGCGCGTGGCCGTCGCGTGCGTGGAGTCAGGTCGCCGCGGCCGGTCAGCCGCTGCCGGCACCGGTCGGATACGTCAACGACTTCGCGAACGTGCTCGCGCCCGATGCGGCCGCCCGCATCGACGATCTCGCCAAGCGCGTCAACGCGGCGACGCGTGGTGACATGGTCATCGTCACGCTGCCGAGCCTGGGCGGACGACCCGTCGAGGAAGTGTCGCTGCGTCTTGGCCGCGAGTGGAAGATCGGTGCCGACGCCGCGATCGGTGATCAGGCCCGCAATGCCGGGGTGATCATCCTGCTGGTGCCAAAGGAAACGTCAGACGACGGCCGAGGGTACTGCCGTATCGAAACGGGGCAGGGCACCGAAGGCTTCATCACCGACGCCACCTCGGGCGAGATCTGCCGTGCGCAGACGCCGCTCTTCCGGGCGCAAGACTATTCCGGCGCCTTGGAGCGCATGGCGACCGATGTGGCGGGGCGATATGCGGCCAACTTCGGGGTCACGCTGGACGGTGTGCCGCCGCCGCGGCGACGGGCGCGACAGCCCCAAGGGATTCCGCCGTTCCTGGTGGTGCTGGCGCTGGTGGTGCTGTTCTCGCTGCTCAGCTCGTTCGGTGGACGGCGCCGCAGCGGCTGCGTGGGGTGCATTCCCATTCCGGTGCCCGGCCCGTCCTTGGGTGGGTGGCACAGTGGTGGAGGCGGATTTGGTGGAGGATTCGGTGGCGGTGGTGGCGGAGGGTTCGGCGGATTCGGTGGTGGCGGCGGTTTCAGTGGTGGTGGTGGCGGCTCCAACTGGTGAACAGATCCATGGCACGTGCTTCGATGTCTCTCGATGATCTTGTCCGGCAACTGCGCCAGGTGCACGGCGACGCGCTGCGGGCGGCGGTGCTGTATGGATCGGCGGCCAGCGACGAGCAGGTGGCCGGGCATTCCGACTTCAATGTCCTCGTCATCGTCTCGTCGATCGATATCGCGCAGATGCGCAGTCTGGGACAGACGATGCGCGCGTGGCAGGAAGCCGGGAACCCGCCGGTTCTCGTGCTCACCGAACAGGAGTGGCTGCGCTCGGCCGACATCTTTCCGATGGAGTACGCCGACATGCTCGAGCGACATCGCGTGCTGCACGGTACGCTGTCCTTGAGCGGACTGACCGTCGACCTGCACCATCTGCGGTTGCAGACGGAGCAAGAAGCGATGGGGAAGTTGCTGCGCCTGCGGCGTGGCGTGATGGTGGCCGGCACGGACGCCGCGCGCCAAACCGACCTGCTGCGCTCGAGCTACAGTGCGCTCCTCGTGATCTTTCGTGCGGTCTTGCGCCTGCACGGCATGAAGCCGGAACGCGATGCCACACGCGTGATTCAGGAGGTGGCCACGCAATGCGGGTTCGAGCCGGCGCCGTTCACGGCGGTGTCGGCGCTCGTGCGCGGCACGGCGTTCTCGAACGGCGAATCAGAAACCGTGCTGGCGGGGTATGTACGCGGCATGGATGTCCTCGTCGACTATCTCGATCGATTCACACCGCCCACCGCAGTCTCCGCCGTCATTTCCCCAGTCCAATCATGAGAAACCCCATGGTCACCACGCCGCGTTCGGATCGTCCGTTCTCCTGGTCACGCCTCGCCTCGCAGGTCGCCTCGCGCACGCGGCTGCTGGCGGTTGCCCTCGCGTTGCCGCTCGGCATGAATGCCTGCGGCTACAACACGATCCAGTCGTACGACGAACAGGCCGCGCAGGCCAAGCAGAACATCGATGCGCAGCTGCAGCGGCGTGCCGATCTGATTCCGAATCTGGTCAATACCGTCAAGGGATTCGCCGCACAGGAAAGCGAAGTCCTGACCGCGGTCACGCAGGCGCGGGCCGGACTACTGGGTGCATTGCAGAAGCCGGGCGGTTCCGATCCGGCCGAATTGGCCAACGCCAACCAGCAGCTCACGACGTCGCTCGGACGTCTCAACGTGACCGTCGAAGCGTATCCGGAGCTCAAGTCGAACGAGAACTTCCTGCGGTTGCAGGATGAACTCACCGGCACCGAGAATCGCATCGC
>CAIUOO010000288.1 GCA_903900795.1 uncultured Gemmatimonadota bacterium
AAGCGCAGGGGCTGCGCTCGGTGGTGCACGCGCACTCGGCCGAGGCCGTGCAACGCGCGGCGCGGGCCGGCTGCACACAGGTGGAACATGGCGTGTTCGCCGACGACGCCACGCGCGCGCTGCTCATGCAGCGCGGCACGTTCTTCGATCCGCAGTGCGGCCTCGTGTTTCACAACTACCTCGACAACAAGCCGTGGTTCGACGGCATCGGCAACTACAACGCCGCCGGCTTCGCGTCGATGGAGCAAGCGATCCCGCTGGCCGAGAAAGGCATCGGGCTCGCCGCGAAGCTTCCCACGCTGAAGCTCGTGTTCGGCACCGACGCCGTGGCCGGCGCGCATGGACGCAACGCTGAAGAGCTGGTGTGCCGCGTACGCCGCGGTGGCCAGCCGGCGATGGACGCGATCATCAGCGCCACCAGCCGTGCCGCCGAGTCGCTCGGTCTCGAGAAGGAGATCGGCCGCGTCGCCGTGGGCTACGCCGCCGACCTGATCGCGACCGATGGCGACCCGGTCGCGCAGATCGAAGCCTCACAGCGTGTCTCGTTCGTGATGAAGAGTGGACGTGTGTATCGCAACGACGGTGTGCGCATGGCCACCGTACGCCAAACCGGAGCCCGCCAGTGACGTCACGACGCAGCTTTCTCAAAACCGCAAGCGCACTCACCGCTGGTGTGGCCGCGGTGGGCACCGCAGCCACCGGCTGCGCGGTGAAGGACCCCAGCGCCAGCAACGCCACCGGCCAGGACAATGGCGCCGAGCGGGTGCGTGGATTCGACCGCGTACTGCTCGATGCGGTGGCGACGGCCGTGTTGCCTGCCGCGCTCGGTGCACCCGGCGTTCGCGCCGCCACCGATGCGTTCGTGGCGTGGAGCGATGGATACGAACCGGTCGCGGAAGAGATGCACGGCTATGGCTACGCCGACATTCGCTACCTGCCGGCCGATCCGTCACCAGCATGGCGCGCGCAGCTCACAGCGTTGGACCTGCTGGCGCACAAGCACGGCACCGATGGGTTCTCCACGCTGCCGATCGCGAAGCGTCAGGAGCTGCTGAGTGCGGTGCTCCGCGACCAGCGCGGCGACCGCCTGCCGGCGCCGCTCGATGCCAATCATGTCGCGATCGCATTGCTGGCGCATTGGTCGTCTGGTCCCGATGCATGGGATGCCGCGCTCGGTGCGCGCGTGTCCCCCGGCGTGTGCCGCACGCTCGGCGACGCCACGCGCAAACCACTTCCCGTCACCACGGTCACCGCACCCGCTGCGACGGAGCCGCGCGCATGATCACGCATAGTGCCGACATCGTCATCGTAGGCAGTGGTATCACGGCGGCGCTCATGGCGGCGTCCCTGGCCGAAAAGACGACCAAGTCGATTCTGGTCGTCGAGGCAGGTAAGCCGACCACGCCGTTTGCCGAGCGCGTACGGGCCCGCGAGCGCTGGCGCGCGTACGGCGAGAGCCCGTGGAAGCAGGATCACCTCGACGACCAGAACGCCACCGGCACCACGTGGGGGTTCTCGCCGAGCATGAACGTGGGTGGCTTGGCGATGCACTGGGGTGGCGTGTCGCCGCGCTATTCGCCCGAAGACTTCCGCCTGCGCTCGATGTACGGCGTGGGCAGCGATTGGCCGTTCAGCTACGACGACCTCGATCCGTTTTATCAGGAGGCCGAGGAGCGGATGGGCGTGGCCGGCGAGCAGGGCCCGGTCGCCCTCGATCCACGCGGCAAGCCGTATCCGTTGCCGCCGCTGCCGATCAACTACAACCTCGCGCAGTTGCAGCAGTGGGCCACCAAGGCCGGCATTGCCACGTGGAGCACGCCGAGCGCGAAGAACTCGGTGGCACAAGACGGGCGCGCGCAGTGTCAGCGCTGCGACACCTGCTATCCCATCTGCCCCACCGGTGCCAAGTACTCGCCCGACTTCACCTGGGACGCACTGATCGCGCGTAAGCGCATCACGCTCGTGACGGAAACGCTGGTGCGGAAGCTGGAGGCCGACTCGAAGACGGGGCGCATCACGCGTGCCACCGGCAACCGGACCACCGCGTCGGGCGAAGAGGTCACCATCGAGGGTGGCACGTTCGTGTTGGCGGCCGGCTTCGTGTGGTCGCCGCATCTGTTGCTGCTGTCGAAGAGCAGCGCGTTTCCCGACGGCATCGCCAACCGCAGCGGCCTGGTGGGCAAGTATCTCGCGGGCCATCGCAATGTGAACGCGTACCTGCGACTGCCCATGGAGCTGTTCCCCGGCATCAACGTGCAGCACTCGCTGGTGTCGAAGCAGTTCATGCGCGTGCCGCGCTCATCGCGCTATCTGCGGCACGACCTGCGCATCTGGGAGTCGAGCGTGGGTCGTGAACCGCGGTTGCGCGGTGACGATGGACAAGTCCAGTTCGGTGATGCGCTCATGCAGGACTGGCAGCAACGCGCGAAGGGCGCGACGGCGCGCGTGCGTGGCTACTACGACGTGCTGCCCGACAAGGACAGCGCGCTGTCGCTCGACGCGAAGAAGACCAACCGCTTCGGCGATCCGATGCCCAACGTGTCGTTCAAGGACGCGCCGGAGAGCGCCGCGCTGAAGGACTGGCAGGAAGAGCAGCTGCGTGAGCTGTTCCGCACGATGGCGAAGGCTGGTGGCGGTGAGATCCTGCGCATGGAGAACAGCGCCAACGATCTCGGCCAGGAACACCCGGTGGGCGGCTGCCGGATGGGCACCGATCCCATGCAGAGTGTGGTCGATGCGCACGGACGCGCGCACGACCACGAGAATCTCTGGGTGGCCGGCGCGCCCGCGCAGCCTACCGCGTCGTGCTGCAACGGCACGCTCACGTTCGTGGCGGTTGGGCTGCGGACCGCGGCAGCGATCGCGGGCGGCGCCGCGGTCTGATCAGGCTGCGGCCATCGAAACGGCAACAGCTGGAACACGGATTGTGGAGGATTGCGCAGATCACACGGATAAGCAAAAAGCGATAACTGAACGACGCGTAGCCGAAGCGCCGGGCGGCTTATCTGTGTGATCGGTGTCATCGCTGTTGTAATCCGTGTTCCCGCTGTTGCCGTTGCCGCCTTGGGATTGCAGGCGGACCTGGAGATCTCCGGCAGATCGCCTCGGCTGCGGGCTTTCCCTGACACAGGCCGCCGAGGCACCTTTAAGCAGTACGCACCCTCCACCCATCCTGCCGATGCGCCGCTCTCTCCTTCGTGCCGTCCTTGCCGGCCCGCTCGTGGCCGCCCCCCTGTTCGCCCAATCGCGCGCCATCACGGCTGCCGACTACGCGCGCGCCGAGCGCTTCCTCGGCTTCAACACCGCGAATCTGGTGGCGCGCACCGGGGTGCAGCCGAGTTGGCTCCCCGACGGGCGCTTCACCTACCGCGTGCGACTGCCCGACGGCAGCTCGCCACTCGTGGTTGTTGACCCGATCAAGGGCACCAAGACCGACTGCACCGCCGCTGGCGCCAACTGCCCGGCTGAGCCCGCGCGCGCCAATGGCCGCCCCGCGGCCGGCCCCGGTGCCCGACCGCCCGAGCATGTCTCCCCCGATGGCAAGACGGCCGCCTTCATCCGCGACTGGAACCTCTGGGTGCGCGATGTAGCCACGAACACGGAAACACAGGTCACCACCGATGGCGTGAAGGACTTCGGGTACGCCACCGACAACGCTGGCTGGATTCACTCGGATCGCGCGATTCTCACCTGGTCGCCCGACTCCAAGAAGATGGCCACGTTCCAGCAGGATCAGCGCAACGTCGGCGAGATGTACCTCGTGAAAACGAAGGTCGGCCACCCCGAGCTGAGCGCGTGGAAGTATCCACTGCCAGGCGACAGCGTGGTGTCGATGATTCACCGCGTGATCGTCGATCTGTCGGCGTCGGCGCCCAAGGTGGTGCGCTTCAAGATGCCGGCCGATCAGCACCGCTCGTCGGTGTGCGATCACATCGCGTGCGGCGGTAGTGAACTCGCCGACGTGGAGTGGTACGCCGACGGATCCAAGCTCGCGTTCCTGTCGAACTCGCGTGACCATAAAATTGCCACGCTGCGCATCGCTGACGCCACCACCGGTGACGTACGCGACGTGCTGCGCGAAGAAGTGGCCACACAGTTCGAGAGCGGAGACAACGGACCGAACTGGCGCGTGCTGCCGGCCACCAACGAAGTGATCTGGTTCTCCGAGCGTGACGACTGGGGGCAGCTGTATCTCTACGACCTTACCACCGGCGCGCTCAAGTCGAAGATCACCACCGGCGACGGTCCGGTGCTCTCAGTGGAGCGCGTGGATGAGAAGGCGCGCATGATCTGGTTCGTGGCCGCCGGTAAAATTCCGGGGCGTGATCCGTACTTCCGCCATCTCTATCGCATTGGCATGAACGGCAAGGGGCTCACGCTCCTCACGCCGGAAGATGGCGACCACAATACCACGCTGTCGCCCAACGGCGCCGTGTTCGTGGACAGCTGGTCACGCGCCGACCTCGCCCCGACCGCCGTGCTGCGCAACGCGAGCAGCGGCAAGCTGATCTCGACGCTCGAGCAGGGCGACATCTCGAAGCTGGTAGCTGCCGGCTGGAAGGCGCCCACCCGCATCTCGGTGAAGGACCGCGCCAGCAAGTGGGACCTGTATGGCCTCATGTGGACGCCGACCACGCTTGACTCCACGAAGAAGTATCCGATCATCAACTACATCTACCCGGGCCCGCAGGGCGGCAGCGTGGGCAGCCGTCAGTTCTCGGCCGCCACGCGCGACAATCAGGCGCTGGCCGAGTTGGGCTTCATCGTCGTGGCCATCGACGGCACCGGCAATCCGACGCGTTCGAAGTCGTTTCACGACGCGTACTACGCCCGGATGAGCGACAACACGCTCCCCGATCAGATCGCGGGCATGAAGCAGTTGGCCGAGCGCTATCGCTTTATCGATCTCGAGCGCGCCGGCATGTGGGGCCACTCGGGCGGCGGCTTCGCGACGGCGTCGGCGATGTTCCAGTATCCCGATTTCTTCAAGGTCGGTGTTTCCGAGTCGGGCAATCACGACAACCGCAATTACGAAGACGATTGGGGCGAGCGCTATCACGGCCTGCTGACCAAGAACGGCGCCGTGGACAACTACGAGAAGGAAGCCAACCAGACGCTGGCTAAGAATCTGAAGGGCAAGCTGCTGCTGGCGCATGGCACCATGGACGATAACGTGCCGCCCGACAACACCTGGCTCGTGGTCGACGCCCTGATCAAGGCGGGCAAGGACTTCGACCTGCTGATGATCCCGAATGCGCTGCACGGCTACGGGGCGGCCTCGAATTACATGATGCGCCGTCGGTGGGATTATTTCGTGCAGCATCTGCTGGGGGCGACGCCGCCCAAGGAATACCAGATCGGCCCAAAAAGCTGAGAGCAGTTACCCCCCGCTAGGTTTCGCACATGGATCGTCTCTTCATCATCATCGGCGCGGTTTCTGGAGGGATCGGCGTGGCCGCCGGTGCCTTCGGCGCCCATGCGCTCCGCGCCCGTCTCGAGCCGCGCATGCTCGAAGTGTTCGAGACGGGCGCGCGCTATCAGATGTACCACGCCATCGCGATGCTGGCCGCCGCCTGGATCGTAACGCGCTTTCCGGGATCGCTGGCCAACGCCAGCGGCTGGCTCTTTCTGGCGGGTACGCTGCTGTTCTCCGGCTCGCTGTACGCGATGGCATTTACCGGGATTCGCGCCCTCGGCGCCATCACGCCGCTTGGCGGCGTGTGCTTCATCGCGGGCTGGGGCTGCCTCGCCCTCGCCGCGATGCGCCGCTGATATGCCAAGAATGCGTCGATGATGAATCGATGATGCAGCGATGATGCTGCTTACCAACCCCTCCGTTCCTCAGCTTGCCGTCATCGCGGCCATCTCGGCGTTGGGCGGCGCTGTCAACTCGATCGCGGGCGGCGGCACGCTGCTCACGTTCCCGGCGTTGTTGGCGCTGGGTGTGCCACCGGTGTCCGCCAACGCCACGAGCACCATGGCCCTGTGGCCCGGATCGATGGCCAGCATGTGGGGCTACCGACGACAACTGGCCGGTGCCGAACGCTGGGCAATTCGACTCGCCGTCCCGAGCATTCTCGGCGGCGGCATCGGTGCCGCTTTGCTGCTGGCCACCACCGATGAGCAGTTTCGTGCGCTCGTGCCGTGGCTGGTGTTTGGCGCGACCCTGCTGTTCGCGGTGCAAGGCCCCGTGATGAAGCACCTACGCCTACGCGCGAGTGCGTCACCGACGGGGGTGATCGCACGTCCCCTCAATCCGACCACCGTCATGCTGATCGGGCAATTCGTGGTCGGCATCTACGGCGGCTACTTCGGTGCCGGCGCGGGGATTGTGATGCTGGCGGTGTTCGGCCTCATGGGGCTCACGAACATTCACCAGATGAACGGTCTGAAAAACTTCAACGGCATCTGCTTCAACGGCATCGCCGCGATCACCTTCGCCGCCATGGGGCAGGTTAACTGGCCCATTGGTGTCGTGATGGCGGCGGGGTCGAGCGCCGGCGGCTACCTCATGTCTGGGCTCGCGCAGAAAGTGCCGCAGGTATGGGTACGCAACGCCGTCACGGCGATTGGACTGGCCAGCGCGGTGTGGCTCTTCGTGTCGAATTAGACGGCGGGTGTTATGGTCGGTGCGATCGCGCGACGAGCGCCGACGCGAGCACATCCGCCCGCGGCGGCACCCAGGGCGGAATCCACTTCCCCGTGAGCGAACAGGCGGAGACCGGCGCCACCGACAGCCCCGCGAATCCACCGCTGCCGATGCCGAAGCGCGCGTCGGCCACCTCCGCCGCGCCGCCGGCATCGATCGACCACACCGGCGTCCGCATGAAGCGCATGGCCGCCGCGAACTCGCAGCGCGTGGCCGCCAGCGCCACGAACTCGACCCGCGGTACCGCCCACGTTTCTCCCCACGCCACCGCTGGTGAGCCCGGAAACGGGACGGTGCGCGACGTGCCCGGCAACGAACCGAGGGTGTTGCGCGCACTCCCGGACCGCGACGCCACGCATCCCGCCGCATTCTTCCCCGAACTCCACGGAGCCACGGTCGCCGTGCTCACGCGGTACTCCGTGGCGGTCGCCGTCACCACCATGGCGGAGAAGCAGCGCGGGTCGGCCGCCGCCGGCGTGAGGACCACATCGCGCAGCGAGCCGTCGCGCACCAACGCCGTCACGAACGTGCGCGCCTGCATCGACGACAGGAAAAACACCGTCGTCACCACGCCCCACGCCGAGATGCCCGTGAGCGGTCGCGCCGCTGGGGCCACCACACGCTGCAGGACCATGCCGATCACCGCCATGATCGTGACGCCGAGGGCAACGGCGGGCGACACCTCGCCGGCAAGCCAGCAAAGCGAGAGAATCGCCGTCAGCGCCACCAGCAACAGTCCGCGGCCGAACGCGCGACGCGGCCCCCACACCAGCGGCGGAATAGCGACCACCATGAGCCACGGCTCCACGATGAACACCGCGTCGCCATAGAACCAGCGATTGTCGAACGGCCAGAACGGATGCACCCCGTAGCTGTTGGTGAAGTCGAGCAGCAGGTGCGACAGCGTGCCGACGATGGCCAGCGCCAACAGCGCCCGGGCACCAAGGCGGGACACAATCGCTGACGAGGCATCAGCCCGCTCGCGTCCCGTTAGACCACGTTGCCACCACCAGCGTGTGATCCCCCACAGAACGAGGGAACTGACCAGCGCCCACACCACCGTGTGCGTGTGGCCGCGATGGTGCAGCAAGTAGCCGAGCTTCCCCATGGCCACCATCGGACCCGAATACACGAGATCCGCATCGGGGAACTCGGCCGCCGCGATGCCCAACACCACGGCCGCGCGACGGAAACGCGCGAACGACGG
>CAIUOO010000289.1 GCA_903900795.1 uncultured Gemmatimonadota bacterium
CGGTCGGCGTACAGCCGGACCTGCCACGGAAGCATCGACCCGATGCGTCGAAGCGTGGGCACAACGCCACGCTGCCGAATGGACAGGAGCAGTTTGAACAGCGGATGCGGTGCTGCCTCGGCATCCGTGCTCGCCTTACCTAACATGTACCGTCGCCAAGAGCTACACTCGTAAAGTAGAAGTTGGTACCACGAAGACCCTCAAGGTTACCGTTGACGTTGAGGAAAAGAAAGCAACAGGAACATGACCCGTCCTGAGGGTCCCTTCGGAATGGAACCATGTGACGCGACGACGTCACGTCGTGTCCCTTGATTGCGTCTCGTTTTCATTGTCCCTGCACCCGCACCAATCCAGCATGCTCAGTCTCGCCAGACGCCTTGTGAAGAAGGCCGCGCTCCGCTCCGTGCATCGCCGCAACGAGGCGTGGCAGGTCGCGAACAACCGCGGAACGCACCTGCCCCCCGCCCTCTGGGGACTCACGGTGAATGGCGCCGGCCACCTCTGCGCCGACGGCTGTGATTTCCGCGAACTCGCGCGCACCTACGGTACGCCGCTCCACGTCGTCAACAGCGACCATCTCCGCGCCAACTACGACACATTCCTCGGGGCCTTTCGCCGGGAGTACCCGCAGGTCGAAATCGGCTACTCCTACAAAACCAACCCGGTGCCGGGCGTCCTGCAGACGCTGCACGGCTTCGGCGCCTGCGCCGAGGTCATCTCGCATTACGAATTGTGGCTGGCGCTGCAGCTCGGCGTCGCCCCCGAAATGGTCATCTTCAACGGCCCGGCCAAGACCGATGCCGCTGTGGAGCTCGCCGTCTCCCGTGGCATCCGGATAATTAACGTCGACGGCCTCCCGGAGATCGACCGCATTGCCGCTGTGGCCGCCCGATATGGTCGCCGGCAGGGAGTGGGAGTCAGGGTTACCACATCTGTCGGCTGGTCCTCGCAGTTCGGTGTCCCCATCAGCGACGGTACCGCTCTGGCTGCCTTCGAACGCCTCGCGCAGATCGAGCAGCTCAATCCGCAGGGCATCCACATCCACATCGGCACCGGCATTCGCAATGTCGCCGTCTACGAGCAGGCTATCTCCGAGGTGCTGGCCTTTGCCGAGACGCTGCGACAGCGCCTGAACATCGACCTCCGCTATCTCGACTTTGGCGGCGGGTTTGGCGTGCCCACCGTGCAGAATTACAGCGAGTGGGACAACCGGCTCAAGGCCAACGGGTATCCGGCGCGGGCCATCGATACCGGAGCCTGCCCGCCTATTGAGCGCTATGCCGCCATGCTCGGGCAACAGATGCGGGGATACATCGGCCGCAACCCGGGCACCAACCCCAGCGTCGTGCTCGAGCCAGGTCGAGCCATCACCAGCCGTGCCCAGTACCTGCTCCTCGAGGTGCTCAACCTCAAGCCCGGC
Organism: uncultured Gemmatimonadota bacterium; assembly: GCA_903900795.1. GTDB lineage: Bacteria > Gemmatimonadota > Gemmatimonadetes > Gemmatimonadales > Gemmatimonadaceae > Gemmatimonas. The sequence goes on from CAIUOO010000289.1 coordinate 1,421, forward strand.
AAGCAGGGTATGCAGTACGCGATCATGAACGGCGGCAAGAACCTCGCCATGCCGCTGGGTTACGAGCAGCACGAGCTCTTCCCCGCCGATCGCATGCACGACCCGCTCGCCAGCGGGCGCTACGACATCGCGGGGCCCCTCTGTTACCCGGAGGACATTCTGTTCAAGGCCCGCAAACTGCCGGAGCTCCGGCCGGGCGACCTGCTCGCGATTATGGACGCGGGCGCGTACTTCATTTCCAACCAGCAGAACTTTTCCAACCCCCGCCCCGCCGTGGTGCGCATTGACGGCGGGACGCCCCGCCTCATCCGCGAACGCGAGCAGTTCGAAGACATGGTGCGCCTCGACCAGCCGAGCTAGTGTCAAAGGAACACCGACATGGCTGACGCGACCGGCAAGGGGGCGGCGGTTGTACTCGCCCACGGGGTGAACGGCCTCGGGGTGGTGCGGTCGTTGCACCAAGCAGGGTACTCCACGGTCGTTGTGGCGCCGGCGGCAAATGACCTCGTGATGTATTCCCGTTTACCTGCGGCCAAGCACGTGCTGCGCGACTCCGACCGCTGGCCGCAGGAGCTGCTGCAGCTGCTGGAGGGGCTGCGCTTCCCCAACAAGCCGCCCATCGTGGCCTGCGATGACCTCGCCGCAACATTCCTTGCCGAGCATCGGGAGGCACTGCAAGCGCGGTACTCCGTACTGGTGCCACAGCTCGCCGTTGTGCAGGCGCTGAACGACAAGCGCCTGGAACTCGAGCTGATGACGGCGAAGGGCATCCGGATTCCCGCGTCGGTCACCCGTCTCGAGGATCTCGATCCCGCGACGGACTTCGATGGGCTGCCGTTCCCCATGCTCGTCAAGCCGCGCACCCACGTCGGCATGGCGCTCATCCGGGCCAAGAACATCGTCGTGGAGGACAAGGCGGCGCTGCAGGCGGTGTATGAGCGCTATCGCGACCACCTCCACGCCTTTGTGATGCAGGAGGTCATCACCGGGGGCGATACGACACTCTGGCTGTGCAGCGCGGCGTTCGACGCGGAATCCAACCTCGTCGCCGCCTTCACTTTCCAGCGACTCGGTGCCATGCCGTTTCATTACGGGGTGACCAGCATCGGCGAAAGCCGCCCGAACGAGCGGATTACGGCGCTGGTGGCCGATGTCGGGCGCCGACTGGGGTGTGTCGGCCCCACGGACCTCGAGTTCATGCACGACGCACGGATCGATGAATTCGTGTACATCGAGATCAATCCCCGCATCGGCATGAACAACTGGTTCGACACCAGCAGCGGCGTGAACGTCATCGGTTCCGCATGCGACGCCGCCCTGGGTGTTCCTGCGCGCGCGTACCAGCAGCAGCCCGGCGTGATCTTCGCCAATGTTTTGGGCGATCTCACCGCCCGCCTCGAAGTCAGGCAGAGCCCGCGGCAGATTGCTCGGGTGTACTGGTCGCTACGCGCCCGCCGGAAATCTTGGGCGGTATATCGGCGCGGTGATGCGTGGCCGGCGGTGGTGAGTCTTGTCCGCGGCCTGCAGGACCTCGCCACGCGCGCGATGCGGCAGGTGACCACACGCGCGGGCGCGCGCTGACCGGTTACGGCATTCGGGTGGCAGATGCGACACGAAGAACAGCGCGGGAAGGATGCGTCACGCGAGCCACTCGCAGAAACCGACCATCGAGTAGGATCCGGCCCGGAGTTCGCGCAGCAAGATCGTCGTGACATTTGGGCGCCACGTCGCCGCCCGTCGGTCGGTGCTCACGCCGTGCGTGATCGCGTCGTATACTCGACCGACCGTAATCGAAATTCGTATCGACAGGAAGCGTTCCTCCTGTACCGCCTACCCCTCATATGCGCACACTTCTCGTCTCATACGCCAACAGGCCGTTCCATCGCAGCCAACAGTTGCTGCACGCCTCGGCGCTCCGTTTCGGTTTCGATCAGGTGCATGGCTACAGCGACCATTGGCTTCGATCGACGCGCTTCTACAAAGACCACGAACGCATCCTGAGCCAGCCCCGCGGCAACGGCTACTGGCTGTGGAAACCGTTCCTCATTCTGGACGCGCTTGCCAAGGTTTCGGACGGAGATGTCGTGGCGTACGTCGACAGCGGCGCCTGTTTCACAGGCTCGGCGAAACCGTTGATCGAACTCGCGCGTGAACGGGCATGGCTGGTGTTCTACAACGACGGGCACACAGCAAGGACTTGGACCAAACGGGATTGCTTCATCCTGATGGGCTGTGACAACCCCAGCTATCACGATGCCGTGCAGATCTCAGCGGGGCAGCTGTTCTTCAGAAAAAGTGCAAGGATGGTCAAGATCGTCGAGGAGTGGCTCACCTACTGCATGGACCCCCGAATCATTACGGACCAGGAGAACACGTGCGGACAACCCAATTTGCCCGAGTTTCGAGACCATCGACACGATCAATCGGTCATCAGCCTGCTGGTGGCCAAGTACCAGATCGAACAGTTCAGAGACCCGTCGCAATGGGGAAACCACTACAAACCTCCACAGTGGCGAACCGCCGGTGAATTCGTCGATGGTGGCTATCGAATCGAAGACCGGTGGCTGTCCAATTCGCCGTATCCAACGCTGATGGATCACCATCGCAAGCGGTATCGCTTGACGCTGAAAGACTATGCGATGCGCCTGACCAGCGCCTGGCACTACCGCGTTCACGGTCAGGAGCTCTGACCAACTCCGGCGGCCGGCACCCAACAGTCCGTCAGGCCAACCTTTCGGCAAGGGTGCAGTGGCCGGTACTGCCGAAGGAACGTGCGAAGAAAACTCCCGTCAGGGCGCGACGTCAGGGCCTGGTACACCGCGGCGTTGATGCCGGATCGCTCTCGTCGGCTCGATCCATGTTCGAGCGGCGCGCGCAGCGCCAACGGGCGGTAGGCGCAGCGCAGGCCAACGTGCAGCGCGCGCGCGTGCAGATCGTGGTCGTCGTTTCCCAGGAAGAGGTTCACCTCGTCAAGAAGGCCCAGCCGGAGCAGTGCTCGGCGATTCAGTGCCCAAGGCCCGCGCATGACCGTCTCGGCGGTGTAGTAGTGGCTGCCGACCGTAACGTTCGCACCATTCAGGATCTCAAAACCGCAGAGGCCCACCTCACACTTGTTGAAGAGGCGCCACGCTAGGCCAGAAAAACTCAGACGACTTGGGGGCTCCAGGCCGCTCAACAGGCCGAACCAATGAGCGCCCCGGCCGGAGACCGAGAAGATGCTGGGGTTCTGCTCCATCGGCTGCGTCATCATCGCATCGAACTCTGGCGTCAGCACCTCGATGTCCGCCTGGATCTCGATGATGGTTTCGCCGCGGGCCACCAGAAAACCCAGATTGTCGCACCGTGTTTCGAAGATCGGGCGCTCCGTCGTGATGAAGACGACCCGCCGGATGTGCACGGTGGGCGAACTGGTCAGCGCCAGTTCCGCCTGCGCCCGCGAGCCATCGGAACATCCGTCAAAGATCAGCACCACATCGGAAGGCTTGGAGATGCGGCTGATGAAGGCGCGGATGGTACCGGCGATGATGCGTTCCTGATTGAAGATCGGGACCACCATCGTCTGCGCCGGCAGGCCTTCGTTCACCGTCACCACTTCAACGGTGACATTCCCGGCCACGAAGGGGTCTTGCAGCACGCGCGCGGCCAAGGGCTGCACGGCAGCCTCGGCGGCGAGTGTCTGCATGGACGAGTTCTCAAAGCCCGTCATGGTTATCTGCACGCTGCGATCTGCGTAATGACCCGCTGCAGGTCAAAGGCGTCGGGCACCGTGCCCCCAGCGAACAACGGTTGCGCATGAATGCGCCTGTACTCCTCCGGTCTGGATTCCAGATCGAGCACGCGCTGCACCAGGTTGTTTGCGGACGCTGCGGTGTATTCACAATCAATCTCCAGTACGGCGTTCGGATTGACCCAGTTCGAGACCTGCGGGCAGCCCCAGTAGATCGGAACGGCGCCACCGGCATAGGCATTCATCAGCTTCTCGGTCAGGTAGCCGTCGGCCCTGCAGTTCTCGAAACAGATCATGTACCGGTACTGCCCGATCAGGTCCAGGTAGGAATTGTCCCCTCGCTGGCCCACCGGACGGCGCCCGCCCTGGTTGTTCAGGACCGCGCCGAATGAGTCCACGGGCATCCGGGCGCTGAGCCGCTTGAAGAAGTCGAGGCGTTCCCGGGATGCCGCGTTGCTGACCACGAAGAGGCAAAACTTGCGGCGGCGCAATGCAGTTGGCGAGCCGGCGCGTACAGCACATCGACGCGCGATTTTCGCGTTCCACAGGTACTCGAAGGCCATGTAGGGCATGGGCACGATTTTCGGGCCCGCCTTAGCCGGAATCAGGTTGACGTCGAACAGCGCCGGGTCGTGAAAGCGGCTTTCCCCCGAGAACTGGACGTACAGCGTGTCATCCCTTCGGTCTGATGGCGGCGGCGCAAACACGCTAGCCACACACACCGCCTGGTACGCCTGCACCCTCTTGCTGACCATTTGCCCCAACAGCGCAATCAGCGTGTGATCGCTGTCGGCACCCGGCCAAAAGCCGTGAAGGCGCAAGACCTTGCCTTCGTTGCCGGGAAGAGCATGGGTGACCTGCTCGGCCGGGTTGGTGGACGCCGACGCGCCCGTACCGCGCACGCGACGAAGCCTGTCGAGAAGACTGCGAATCATGTGCAACGAGGGATCTATCCAGGTGGGCGCGAGGAAAGCAGGCCGTGACGCCAGAGTCGTTCGATTGCAAAAGTAAATGGCGCGCGCCCGGTGGGTGAGGACCGTTTTGTTCTCTTGGCCGTTCGCGAGGCACTACGACTGCAGATGCACGCTGGTGCACGAGGTCAATGCCGGGAAACACCGGGAGTTGGGTCGTTATGAGGGGGGGCTGCGTGCACCTCAGAGAAACGTGCGTGTCAGAGGGCGTTGAGAACAGTTCGAAAGTTCAAGACGAAGAAGATCCAGAGACCGATCACGGCATGGGAGACCGATACGCCGACGAGCGATCGCTGCCTCTGAAAGAGCCATCCCCAGAAGATGCCGGGGATGAACGTGGCGATCGCGAATTCAAGGCTGAGGTACGCGTGCGCGGATGAAAAGAAGAGATTCGCGCCGACGATCGCGGTCCAGTTCGTCTTCGCGTCGCTCGGCACGAGCATGTCGAGAGAGGCTTGAAGTCCCGAGCGCGCAAAGAATTCCTGCGCCGGTGTCGTCACGATGTAGATGACTACCAGGACGATGTAGAGCCAGAGGTCGAATTCGTGGCGACCGAACGCATAGACGCCGCGGATATCGATGAGTGGTGTGTCTCGAAGCGCTGGCATCGTCTTCATCGCGAGGAGCTTGAGCAGCGTAGCCACGACCAAGATCGGCAGCGAGTAAACCAGAGCCTCGACCGACACTCGCGGCCATCGGGCGAGCGTAAGCCCATACGATCGAAGCGGGTACGGACTCTTTCGAAGCATCCACAAGATCGGCAGGCACAACAGGACGATGCCGACGGCGACTGTGGTGTTCAAACTCGGACGAACCGACGGATCGAGGCGCGTGAGGATCGACGTGCCGATCGAATAGATCGCCATGAGCCCGAGCATCGACATCGCGAACGTGCCGGCTGTGACGCGCGCACGTGTCTGATCGAGCTCGTTCTTCATCGACGCCGCCGCCGTGCCGCCCAACTGGCGGAGTCGACTCGATAAGAGCTCCACCACGTTCAACATGATCTGCGTGCGGATCCCGCGGCCGATTTCAGACTGCGTGAGTTCGTCGACATTGAGTGTCCATACGTCGACGTGGCCGATCGCGACCACCGACGCGGCGGCAGGCCGATTCTCCGCCATCTTCATCTCACCGACAAGCTCGCCCGCTTCAATGTGCGCCAAGAGTTGCGCTTGCTCGGAAGCCGTATTCTTCAGAATCGCCGCCCGGCCACCTCGGACGATGTGAACAAACGGATCCATGACGCCTTCCGTGATGATCGATGCGTCTGGCTCGTATCGGTTCTCGCGGAGGACGCCACTCAAATAGACACGCTGCGCGTCGTCGAGGCCGCGAAAGATCGGCGTGGACCACAGCTCCTCCTCGGTCACGAGCATCTCCTTGTCTTCAATGACTGTCGTTCTTGAATGACCTCTTCATACAAAGCGATCAGCCAGTCTGTGGCGCTACGCGACGTGTGCATCTGCCCGAACTGACCGGTACGTTCGCTGAGTCGCCGGCGAAGTGCATGTTCCTCGTGTTGAACCAAGTCGCGGAGGCCCTGTGCATGGGGAACGACGATCGGGAGTCCTGAAGCCAAGGCTTCGGGTGCGGAGAGACCGCAGGTCTCTGATGTCGACGCGATCAAAAAGGCGTCGACGTGCTGATAGACGCTGGCGACGCGCTCCTTGAGCGCTTTATCGGGGCCATCGCCGATGAGGGCGAGGCCGATTTCGGGGTACTGCTCGACGACGTCGATCAATTCGTGAATTCGCTTTTCGGCTGAAAAGCGACCCACGAACGCGAAACAGAACTTTGTGGGATCTCCGCCGCGGAGCTCCGCGTGCAACGCGGTTGCACACCGGATCCCGGGTGAAGAGCTGCATGCCGATGCCGGGAAGCCACGCGACCTCGCACTGAATGCCGTTGTGGGCGTTCAACGCGCGACGAAACGAGGGGCCCTGAGTGATCCTTCGATGCACCATGGGAAGGTTGTGCATGCGATCGAGTCGGACGATGGGCCACGGCGGAAATCCAAGGGCGCGCGCGTGTTGCCGAAAGTCGATGTGGTATGAGACGACGCAGGGCGTTTTCGTGAGTTGAGGAATTTCAATCGGGGTCGCTCGACTATTCGTCGAACGTACGGTGCGATCGCCGACCTCGCCAGCGCCGCGTCACGGGCGGCGGCGTACCTTCGATCTCGCTCGGGCGCCTTGGGCGCCGCGGGCACGTCGGTCACGGTGGGGGCCCGAGCCCGGCGGGGACCAATCCTTCGCGCCGGTGGGATGGCCGCGCACGCCGAACGGCTGTGCTCCTCCAGGCCGCGTACCCCGAGCGACCGAAAGCGCTCGCGCCACTTGTGGCCCGTGTTGGGACTTCTGCCGTAGCGCGAGCACAACTCGGTCATCGCCCACTGCCCGCTCGCGAGGTGCTGCGCAAAGTGATGCCGCTCAAACATGGGGTCGGTCTCCTGCCAGGGCATCGCCGTCTCTCCGAACGGGATTCGGAAAGTGTGAACCATGTCCCCGGACAAGTGAGAACCATGTCGCTGTACTGTACCAGCGGGCGGTATAACCGTGCGTTGCTCTTGACAGGGCCGCCGGTGGCCGGGACGCCGATTTTCACCGGGCGTGTTCCACGGGGGATCCGCCGGCTGGCGGAGGCAGATCCAGAAACCCGATGGTGCGCCCGCTATCCGGTTCCGGGAAGGCATACCCAAGCGACCGGTACATTCGGTCCGATCGGATGTGGCTCAGCACACCACTGACGCGGATGCGCTTTGCCGCGCGGGCGCGGGCCGTTACGTGAAGGTGATTCACCAGCAACCGGCCGTCATCACTTGCTTGCGCCGAGGGAGTGAGTGCGGCACCAATGCTGGCAACGGCATAAGCTTCATCCCATCCGGCGGAGCATGCCGGAGGCTACGACCGCGGCCCGACGCACAAGGACGCAGGAATGAGCGAGTCCACGATAGGCCGCCCGCTTTTGCGCTTCGTGGCCCCTGCGCGGATGGGGATGCAAGTGGGCCGCATCCCCATGATCCCGCAACCGTTCAAAGAAGGCGGCCGAGGCGTCGGCGAGTTGCGGTCCAAGCACCTGGACCTCTGGGCGGGCACCGGTTTGTTGCATTTTTCGGTGTTCAGGGTGAGTACTTCACGCTGAAGGATGCAGATGGGAAGAGTCGGCGCGCACGGCCAAGGTCATCTGCAACCGGCCGCAGTTTAACTCCGGCCAACTCGGCAGGTTGATGCCGCACCAGACCAGACTCTCGGCCCACAGACGACCAATATGGATGACCAGAACAAACACGCTGCCGCGATAGCCGCAGAACTGGCCAGGCTAAAAGCCAACGCAGAACTCAGCGACGCTGAACTGGATGGTGTGTCCGGGGGGGAAGGGGAAGCGTCGGCAGGGTCACAACGACGGCGAGGCGGAGCGTCGGCAGGGCCGTAGACGGTCCCACGCAGGAGACAACCGGTGGTTGCACTGCGGTGGGTTTGCGCGGAGTCGGCTTGGCCCGATGGTGTGGACGCCCGATCCGCCCAGCCTCCGGGGCGGAGGTGGCGCGTGGGATCACGGAAGAAGGTGGTCCGGCGCGGCGGCGCGTGTTCATCGACATGGATGTCGACCTCGTATCGTGCACACTAAGGTGAAAAACACAATAGCGTCTCTGCTGAGAGCAAGAGTCGATGACTGGCTAACGGGAATCGTATTAAGCCGTTGGGGATTCTTTCA
>CAIUOO010000290.1 GCA_903900795.1 uncultured Gemmatimonadota bacterium
GCGCATGCAACACCTCGTGGCCGCGCGCGCGAAAGGCCTGCTGCAAGCGCGCGATGTTGGGGAGCACGGTGCCGTGCATACGGTCATGAAAGGGCGTCCACGCGTCGTACCGCGCGCGCGCGGCCGCGTCGAGCGTGTCGGGATCGGGGCGCGCCAGATAGACGTTCTGCACGTCGATCACCAGCAAGGCGACCGTGCCTGCGAGGAGCACCGGATCGTCAGGCTCCGGCGCCTGCTCGTAGTAGAACGAACGGAACGCCGTTTTCCATTTACTGCTCATCCTGTCGCTCCTGGGCGTGTTTCGCGGGCCATCAGTGTCCGAGTGAGGCCAGCGTCTCAGCGATGGCCGCGGTGACGTGCGGGTGCGCGTGGCCAACCGAAGGCACGTTGTTGTAGCAGCCCGGATATGCCGACCCGTTCGTGTCGGACACATAGGCGCCGCGCGCGCTCACCATTTCGACGGGCGTAGCGTAGAATAGCACCGACGCCGCTCCCATCACGCGATGCCGTTGATCGACCAACCGTTGCACGTCCGCGTCAAGCGCGGTGGCGGTTGCCCGGTCGAACGCGTTCAGCGCGCGAATTTCTTTCATGCATCACTCCGTAGAATGCCAGACCACTCTGATCTACCACACGACACGGGCAGCGGGCAACTGCAAAAGGGGGCCGTCGGATTAATCGGCGTGCTCTTTCTGACGGTGACCGGTGCGGCGCCGCTCAGCGCCATGCTCGGGAATGTGCCGTTCGCCGCAGGGTTCGGTAACGGGCTCTATGTACCGGCCGCCTTTCTGATGGCCACGATCGTGCTGACGATTTTCTCGGTGGGCTACGCCGCGATGGCCGGCAAAGTCTCCACCGTGGGTGGCTTCTACGCCTTCATCAGCCTGGGACTGGGGCGCGAAGCGGGGCTGTCGGCCGGCATCACCTCGCTCGCCGCCTACAGCGTGTTCGAAGCCTCAATGACTGGCCTCTTTGCATTCTTCGCCAACACGTTCATCGCAGCACACGTCGGCGTTGATGTCCCGTGGCTGTACCTCGCGCTCTTCGCCATTCTGCTGTCGGCGGCGCTCAGCTACCTCGACGTGCGGCTGTCGGCGGCGGTGCTGGGCGTCGCGCTGCTGCTCGAAGTGCTGGCACTGCTGGTGTTCGATGTGGCCGTGGCCACCGCCGGTACCGGTACGCACTTCACGCTCGCATCGCTCAATGTGTTCAGGGTCATGACCGACGTGCCCGCGCAGCAGGTGGGCGAGGTCACCATCGCCGCAGGAGCGGGAGCGGTGGGCGTCTTCATGGCGTTCTGGTCGTGGTGCGGATTCGAAATGGCGCCCAACTATGCCGAGGAATCCATCGACCCGACGCGGAACGTCCCGCGCTCGCTGTTCTACTCCGTGATCGGCTTAGGGATCTTTTTCACCATGACCAGTTGGTGTGCGGTGTCGGCCTTTCCAAGCGAGCGCGACATGCTGGCCACGGCCGTGGGCGACTCGGGCAACTTTTTCATCATGCCCATGGCGCAATTTGTCGGCCCCTTCGGGGCCAGTGCGATGTCGGTGCTGATTATCACCAGCGCATTTGCCTGTGGGATGGCGTTCCACAACACCGCCGCGCGCTACGCCTATTCGCTCGCGCGCGAAGGCGTGTTGCCATCCGTGCTGGCACGCACGCACCCGCGCTTCAAAAGCCCGCATGTGGCCTCCACCGTGCAGGCCCTGCTGGCCGCACTGATCGTCGGTCTGTTCGCGTACTTCACGGGCACCGATGACCCGAAGGTACAAGCCTATCTTGGTGTCTACACCCTGCTGGCTGTGCTGGGCACGTTGTTGCTGCTCATCCTGCAGGCGATCGTTTCGCTGGCCATCATCGTCTACTTCACGCGTCATCATCCGGGCGAACGACGGCCGTTCTCCACCGTCATCGCGCCGGCCGTGGCGTGCGCGGCGCAGGCGATGCTCGTGTATCTGCTGGTGATCAAGCTCGACACCTTTGGCGGTGTCGGCGCGTTTGGCAGCAAGATCCCGCGGCTGGCCGCGGCCATTGTGGCGATCGGCTTCGCGTGGGGCCTCGTGCTCCGTGTAGC
>CAIUOO010000291.1 GCA_903900795.1 uncultured Gemmatimonadota bacterium
ATCAGCAGCTGCCGACGGCCATGCGCGCGAGTTGGCGCGCCGTGGAGCCGCTGCGCGACATCCCCGTTGATCGCCCCACGCAATCGAGCGTGTTGAAGAACTGGAAGGACACCCGCGAGGGAGGAACTACGTGATGTACATGCTCAAGAATTATGCGATGGGTCAGTGGGTCGAAGGCACCGGCCGCAAGACCGATCTCTTCGATGCCGTCACCGGTGACAAGATCGGCGAGTCGTCCAGCGACGGGCTCGATTTCAAGGCGATGATGCACTTCGCCCGATCGGTGGGCGGCCCCACAATGCGCGCCCTCACGTTCCATCAGCGCGCCGCGATGCTCAAGGCGATCGCCAAGGTGCTGATGGAGCGGAAGGATGACTTTTACGCGCTGTCGTATCTCACCGGCGCCACGAAGACCGATTCGTGGGTGGATATCGACGGTGGCATCGGCACTTTCTTTGCGTATTCCAGCCGCGGCCGTCGCGAGTTTCCCAACGAGTGCTTCCACGTGGAAGGACCCACCGAGCCGCTGTCGAAAAACGGCACCTTCGTGGGACGTCACATTCTGGTGCCCATTGAAGGCGTGGCGGTGCACATCAACGCCTTCAATTTCCCCGTGTGGGGCATGCTCGAAAAGTTGGCTCCGGCGCTGCTCGCCGGTGTGCCGTGCATCGTGAAGCCAGCCACCGCGGGCAGTCATCTCGCCGAAGCCGTGTTCCGTACGATCGTAGACACGGGCATTCTTCCCGCTGGCGCGATTCAGCTGGTGTGTGGCAGTGCGGGGGACATGCTCGAGCATCTCGAGGAGCAAGACGTCGTCGCGTTTACCGGTTCGGCGGCCACTGGTCAGAAGCTCAAGAGCGGTGCGGCCGTAGTGAAGAACTCCGTGCGCTTCAACATGGAAGCCGACTCGCTCAACTGCTCCATTCTGGGTCCCGACGCGGTCCCGGGCACCGAGGAGTTCGACCTGTTCATCAAGGAAGTCACGCGCGAGATGACGACCAAGGCGGGGCAGAAGTGCACCGCGATTCGTCGCTCGATCGTGCCGGCCGGTCTCGAAGAGGACGTGATCAAGGCACTCTCCAAGCGTCTCGCCTCCACCACGATTGGTGCACCCACGGCCGAAGGGGTGCGCATGGGCCCGCTGGCGAGTCGCGCGCAGGTGAACGCCGTACGATCGGCCGCCGAGATGATCCGGCATGGTGCCGAACTCGTGTTCGGTGGCAGCGACTTCGAGGTGGTGGGAGCCGATCGCGAGAAGGGATCCTTCTTTGCCCCGATGCTGATGGTGTGCGACCAGCCGCTCACGCGGCTCGAAGCACATGACATCGAAGCATTCGGGCCGGTGAACACCGTCATGCCGTATCACTCGATCGAGGAAGCGGTGCAGTTGGCGCGCATGGGCAAGGGCTCGCTCGTGGGTTCGCTGGTCACGGCCGATCCACAGGTGGCGCGCCGCGTCATTCTCGGTACGGCCGCGTTCCATGGTCGCATGCTCGTGCTCGATCGCACGAGCGCGAAGGAAAGCACCGGCCATGGGTCGCCGCTGCCGCAGCTCGTACACGGTGGCCCCGGACGTGCCGGTGGTGGCGAGGAAATGGGCGGCGCGCGCGGCGTGACGCACTACATGCAGCGCGTGGCGTTGCAGGGCAGTCCGGCTATGGTCACCGCCATTACGCGCGAATGGACGAAGGGCGCCGAGGAGCATAGCGACACCGTGCATCCCTTCCGGAAAACGTTCGACGAACTCGCCATCGGCGACACGCTGATCACGAAGACGCGCACGATCACGCTGGCGGATATCGAGGCGTTCGCGAATCTCAGCGGCGACATGTTCTACGCGCACATGAACGACGACGACGCCCGCAGCAACGGCGTGTTCGAGGGTCGCGTGGCGCACGGCTACTTCATCGTGTCGGCGGCGGCCGGGTTGTTCGTGGAACCGTCGCTCGGTCCCGTGCTGGCCAACTACGGCATGGAGAAACTGCGCTTCACGAAGCCGGTGTATCCGGGCGACACCATCCACGTGCGGCTCACGGTGAAGCAGAAGACCGCCAAGGACACGCCCGAGGGGGGGATTCCGCAGGGTGTGGTGGAATGGGATGTCGAGGTGATGAATCAGGACGACGAGGCGGTGGCGGTGTATTCGATTCTCACGTTGGTGCGGCGGGGCTGACGACCCGGGTTTCACTGGTTCACGCTCCCGCGTTCTATCTTTCGCCCATGATTATTCCCGCGTCATCTCCGTCAGTCGGCGCCGCCCGCGCCGCGCGTCGTGTCCTGCCGTTACGCGCCCGCCGCGCCGGCGCCGCGCTGTTCTTGCTGCTCTCCGCCGGTGTCGTGGCGGGCTGCGACGGCACCATCGCGGCCCCGGCCGCCACGACCACGGTCACGATCGGCGGGGTGTTCTCCGTATCGGGGAACTGGGCCACGCTGGGGGTGACCAGCAAGGCCGCGATGGAGGTGGGCATCGCCGACGTGAATCAGTCGCTCGCCGCCGCCGGCAGCGGGCTGCGTTTCGCCGCCGACATCATTGACACCAAGCTGGACACCGCGCTCACGCTCGCGGCCGTGCGCGCGCTCAAGGCGAAGCAGGTGGAGGTCGTGCTGGGTCCGCAGTCCAGCGCCGAGGTGGCGGCGCTCAAGGCGTTCGTCGATGCGAACGGTATGCTCGTCATCAGTCCCTCGAGCACCGCCGGCACGCTGGCGATCGCCAACGACAACATTTTCCGCCTCACGCCGTCAGACACGCTGGAAGCGGTGGCGTTGGTGGCGCTTATGAAAGCCGACGGTGTCAAGACAGTGATCCCTTTCTGGCGCAAAGATGCCGGAAACGTGGGGCTGCAGGTCGCCACGCGGGCGCTCTTCGCCTCGGCCGGCACCGTGAAGCCCGGCGTTGAGTACGCCGCGACGACCACCGACTACGCGGCCGCGGTGGCCGCGCTCAAGACGCAAGTGCAGGCGGCGATCGCCGAACGAGGCGGCACCGCCGGTGTCGCGATTGCGCACGCCGGCTTCGACGAGGTGGTCGACATCTTCAATCTCACCTCGGGCGACCCCGTGCTATCGGCGGTGCGCTGGTATGGCACTGACGGGACCGCGCTGAGCGAGCCGCTGCGCAGCTACACCAAGGCCGCGGCATTCGCAAAGCAGGTCAACTTCTGGGCCCCCGTGCCCGGGCTGGAGGACGCGGCGAGCCCGCGCTGGCAGCCCGTGGCCACCCGCATCGCGGCGGTGGCCAAGGCGCAGCCCGACGCCTTCGCGCTGGCGGTGTACGATGCCGTGTGGTTGACCGCGCAGGCCTACGCGGCCAGAGGCGCTCGGGGCGACGCCGCCGCCCTCAAGGCGGCCTTCGTGACGGCGGCCGGCAACTTCTACGGCGCCACCGGATGGACGAAGCTCAACCCGGCCGGCGACCGGCAGTTTGGCAACTTCGACTTCTTCGCGATCACGCAGCCCACGACGGACTACCGCTGGAATCTCGCGGCGCAGTACAACACCCAGAGCGGTCTGCTGACACGACGGTAGCGTCCCCCGGTGCGCACGCGCGGGACCACCGCCGACTCAGCGTTTGTGCGTGTCGCGCAGCAACGACGGGGGCACGGGATCGCCGGTCAACGTCAGCAGGAACGCCTTGAGCTGCGCGCGCTCGTCACCCGTCAGGTGCAGCGGGCGGATCTCGGCGGGCCCGCCCAGGAAGCTGCCGGCCGGATCACCGCCGCGGTCGTAGAACGCGATGACCTCCTCCAGCGTCGCCGCCTGCCCGTTGCGGAAGTACGGCGCCGTCTGCGCCACCTGACGCAGCGCTTTCGTGCGCCACAGTCCGGTGGGAATGGTGCGTGAGCAGAACGTGCGATCATGCGCGACGGTGGTGTCGTCGCTGAAATGCCCGTTCACGCGAAAGTCGCCACCGGCTACGGTGCTGTCGCAGATGAGCGCCTGATTGAAGGCGAGCCCCACTTCCGCAGGGTCGGCGTGCGGTGAGCGGGTGGTGTCCACGCGCAGCCCGATCACGTGAAAGTCGTCGTCGGACAACAAGGGCGTGTTGTGGCATTGCACGCACCCGGCCTTGCCGATGAACAGGGCGAGCCCTCGCTTCGCCTGCGCACTGATGGCGGCGGCGTCGCCGGCCACGTAGCGGTCGAACGGCGCATTGCGGCTGACCAGCGTCCGCAGGTACGCCTCCATCGCTTTGCCGTAGTTGACCAGCACGCGGTTGACGAGCTCCCGATCGGGCGCGGACATTCGATTCCAGTTGGCCGTGTCCGTGTACGGCGACCCGGTCAGCGGGAACCGCACGGTATCGCTCAGCGCGCGGTCGAGCGGCCACTCGGGAAACGCCGCCGTGTACTCGGCCCGGTAGTGGCGCTCGATCAGGTGCACGAGTTGCAGGCGGCTGCCGTTTTGCACAGGCGGTCCTTCCGGCTCGCTCTGCGCATCGAACCACTCGGAATTCGAATACCCGTCATTCTCGCGCCAGTGCGTCTGCGTACGCTGATTCACGTAGAAGACCGTATTGACGATGCTGCTGGCGTTGCGCGTCATCCACTTCGAGCCGAGCGAGGTGGCGTGCGGCACCGGTCCGCCGTTGTCGGATCGCGTGTCGATGAGCCACACCGACTCCGGCATGTGACAGTGCCGACAGGCGATCTTGCCGGTCTCGCCGATCGCCCCTAACTGCCCCTCGCGCGGCGTGCCCGCCTGAATCGGGCCGGACAGGCGCGCGTCGAAGAACAGCTGCTGCCCGAGCGCGGCGGCCGCCGGCGCATCGCGATACCGATTGGTGGTGTTCACCGGGAGCGCGGGCAGCGGGGAGAGCGACCGGATCACCGCCCACTGTTCGCTGGAGAATCCATCGCGCGACCCGCACGCCATGGCCGCGGACAGCGCGACGAGCGCGAGGCCGGACCGACCGAACCGACTGAGGTGCCGCAGTGGAGTATGCATGCGGCTCAACCTACCGCCGCCGAGGCGGTTCAGCACGCGCGGCGTGACCGGCTCCACGTGGCGTTTCCGTCCGTCAGGGCCCATCTTCCCCGTTGCTACGATCGCCGCCTCGTCACTGGGCGGTCGCGCGTCTTGCTGTCGCACGGGCGCGCCTTTGATCTCGATGCCGGGACTTGCTGATGATCACCCCACTTCGCCGAGCGCTTTCGCTGCTCGCCCCGCTGCTGCTGACCACCGCCTGCGGGCCCGACACCCCACCGCCCACGGCCAGCGCTGGCGCAACGCCGGCGACGCCTACGACGTCGACGCAGATGGCATCGACGGCCGACCTGAATGGCAAGCGCCTCGGCGTGATCCTCGGCTCCGTGTACGACAAGTTCGCCACCACCACCTATCCCGCCGCCACCGTCCTTACCTTCGATGCCGGCACGGACCTCCAGCAGGCCGTACTCGCAGGCAAGGTGGATGCGGCGCTCACCGACGAGGAGGGGCTCCTCGAGATGTTCGGCACCAGGGGAGAGCTCGCCATGCTCGGTGAGCCGATTCTCCGGCTGCCGCTCGGCGCGGGCTTTCGCAAGGATAACACCGCGCTGCGCGACGCCTTCAATCGCTTCCTGCGCGACATCCGGGCGAACGGACAGTACGCCGACATGGTGGATCGCTGGATCGTGCGGCACGACACGCAGATGCCGACGATCGCGGTACCGGGCCCGTCGTCGGGGAGCATCGTGGTGGGCGTGGCCGCCGGCGGATTGCCCTTCGGCGGCGTTCAGAACGGTGAGTACGTAGGCTTCGACATCGAGATGGTGCAGCGGTTCGCCGCGTCACAGGGGAAGCGCGTCACCTTCGCTCAGATGCCGTTCGGTGGACTGATTGCCGCCAACGCGAGCGGCAAGATCGACATGATCGTCGCCTCCATGTTCATCACCGAAGAACGGAAGCAACGCATTTCGTTCTCTGATCCGTACTACGAGACGAACGGCCGGGCCTACGCCCGCATCGCCAACATCGCGCCCGACTCCGCGTCGGCGCCCGGCGCCACGACTGCCGCCGCGCCCGCGACTGCGACCGCCACCGCGCGCCCGATGTTCGTCTCCACCGACGACCTCGACGGCAAGCGCATCGGGGTGCAGCTGGGCACGGTCTACGACCTCTACGCCACGAAGACCTACCCGCGCGCGACGGTCGTGCAGTTTCCCACCTACCAGGACGTCACGCTGGCCGTCAGTGCGGGGAAGGTCGACGCGGGGCTCAGCGATGTGGAAACGCTGGCCGAGTTGATGTTGACCAACACCGCACTGGTCCCATTTGGCGCGCCCATGTTTTCCTCGCCCGTTGGGGCGGGCTTCGCCAAGTCGAACCCCGAACTGCGGCGGGCCTTCAACGCGTTCCTCACGCAGATCCGGGCCGATGGCGTGTACGACGACATGGTCACGCGGTGGATGAAGACGCACAACCGGACCATGCCGACGCTGCCCACGGCCGCCCCGAACGGCGTGTTGGTGGTGGGGCTGTCGAGCGGCGGCTTTCCCTTCGCCGCGGTGCAGAACGGAGAACACGCCGGCTTCGATATCGAGCTGGCGCGGCGCTTCGGCGCGTCCCTCGGCAAGGAGGTCCGCTTCGCCGATCAGGAATTCGGCGGGCTGATCGCCGCGCTGATCAGCGGCAAGGTCGACGTGATCATCGCGGACATGTACATCACCGCGGAACGGCAGAAGAGTATCGACTTTTCCGACGCCTACTTCGCGCAGGCGAACGTGGCCTTCACCAACAAAGTGAACACGGTGGCCCCCAATGCGACGCCGGCAGCGGCGGTCGCACGCGCGTCGTGGATTGACGGCGTCGTGTCCAGCTTCCAGAGCAACATCCTGCAGGAGAAGCGCTACCTCCTGATCTGGGATGGCTTGACCACGACGGTCTTGATTGCCGTGCTCTCCGCCCTGTTCGGCACGCTGCTGGGGGCCGTGGTCTGCTTCATGCGCATGTCCACGGGGACGCTCGTGCGTGGCACGGCACAGGCCTTCATCGCCGTGCTGCGCGGCACGCCGGTGGTGGTGTTGCTCATGATCATGTTCTATGTCGTCTTCGGTTCGATCAACATCAACCCGGTGCTGGTGGCCGTGATTGCGTTCGGCATGAACTTCGCGGCGTACGTGGCGGAGATTTTCCGCGCGGGCATTCAGGGGATCGACGCCGGGCAGTCGGAAGCCGGCACGGCCATGGGCTTTACCCGCGTGCAGACGTTCCGGTACGTGGTGCTGCCCCAGATGATTCAGCGCATTCTGCCGGTGTACAAAGGCGAGTGCATCTCGATGGTGAAGATGACCTCCATCGTGGGCTACATCGCGGTGCAGGACCTCACGAAGGCCAGCGACATCATTCGCAGCCGGACCTTCGACGCGTTTTTCCCGCTGGTCATGGTGGCCGTGCTGTACTTCATCCTGGCCGCCATCCTCATGCGGGGCTTGGGCTACCTGGAGCGCGCCACCGACCCGCGGATGCGCCGGTCGCGTAGCTCGTCGCGCGGGCGGTAACGGCCGGCTTGCGGACTACGCACCCAACGTCGCGCCGCACGCCGGCGCTAGCCGCGCTTGGGGGCACGCCCGTTGGTGGTCCAGATGACGATCACGCCGCAGCCGGCGTTGGTGCCGGCGAACTCACCGGGCACGTCACTGGCGCCGGTGTAGACTTCGATTGCCTGAATATCACGCACCGGGACCAGCGGGCCGAACATGTTGTCCACCCGCTCATCCACCACGTAGTCGGGGGAACAGCCCAACGGGGCGCGGGCCATCTGGACCAGGCAGGTCGACCCGGCGCAGGAGTAGCGCACCCCGCGCAGCGGTCGCATGGCATCCTGCAGCGTCCCGAACTGCCCCTCTTCGAGCTGAGCGCGGGTGAGATACTGTCCGCGGCCGGTGGTGCGACGGCGCTCGAAGTCGTCGAATCGACGCCCGGCGGACATCGGCGCCGTCACGGGGACGGTGGGCAGTACTTGCGCCTTGGCACTGTCCTCAGCGGAGAGCGTGCGTCCCACGGGATCGAGCTCGAGATCGCGCTCCATCACCTCCCGCGCCGCAAAGGCCAGGGACACCGAGCCTCGGTTGTACCCCGATGCGCTCACCAGAAAGCGGTGAATACCGACTTTGAGCCCATCGATGCGATAGCGGCCGGCTGAGTCCGTTTGCACGCTGGCGCCGGTGGTGGTCGCGGCCACGGTCGCCCCGACCAGCGGAGCGCCCGAGACCGCATCGAGGATCCGGCCACGTAAGGTCGCCGCCGGGTTGGACGGCTGGGCGACGAGAGGCTCTGAAAACAGGGCAATCGCCACAAAATACGTGATGAAGCGCACGGCGCATGGCGAGCTCAACATATACCGTGCGTGGTCAGATCCGGGTCGTACAGCCGACATAGTTGATCCCATATAATGAGGTGATCGAAGCGCTTTCACGCACTTCATCCCAGAAAAAGGTCGACAAACGGTGACCAAAGTGTGACGTTCACTGTTAACCTACGGCCACGGTTCCAGACGGCTGAAAACCGCGACCGGCCGAACTCTGCAGGGACCAACTCCACATTCAAGGAGCAGGAATGCATCACGTCATGCGGCGGTTCCTCGCCGCCGCCGCCACCTTGATCTTCTTACTGAAACCCGACGCGGCGCAAGCGCAGGCGACGATGACCATCACGGGTCGCGTTACCGCGAATGGCCAGCCGTTGGGCGGTACGCAGGTCGGCATCGTCGAGTTGTCCGCCGGTTCGGTCACCGACCAGCAGGGACGCTACTCCTTCACCGTCGATCCGGCGCGCGCGAGCAAGCCGGTCAGTCTGCTCGCGCGCAGCATCGGGTATCGTCCGATCCGTCGCGCGATCACGCTCACGGCCGGACGCAGCGAGCAGAACTTCGAGCTCGAGAAGGACGTGCTGAATCTCGAAACCGTGGTCACGACGGGTGTGTCGGACGCGACGTCGCAGAAGAAGACGACCTTCGCGGTGGCCGCGGTGGACAACGCCCAGATCAAGGAAGCGCCGGCCTCCTCCCCGCTCGGCGCGCTCAGCGGCCGCGTGGCCGGAGCGAGTGTGACCGCTGTGAATGGCGAGCCGGGCTCGGCGCCCCGCATCCGTCTCCGTGGTCCGACGTCGCTAACGGGCAGCCAGGATCCGCTCATCATCGTCGATGGCACGATTTCGCGCCTCTCGCTCGCCGACATCAACTCGGAAGACATCGAGCGCATCGAAGTCATCAAAGGCGCCGCGGCGAGTTCGCTGTACGGCTCCGACGCCGCCAACGGCGTCGTGCAGATCTTCACCAAGCGTGGCGCGGCACTGGCCGCCGGCCAGACCAGCGTGACGGTGCGCAACGAGTACGGCAGCAACGACCTCCGCAAGACGGTGCCGAACAACTTCTCGCACCCGTACAAGGTCACGGCGGCGGGTGAGTTCGCGCGCGATGCCAACGGCAATCGTATTCAGGAAGACGACAAGATCTCCGACAATTCGTACCCGAAGGTCTTCGACCAGCTGGGTAACGTGTTCCGTTCGGGGCAGTTCATGACGAACTACATCTCGGTCGGCCAGCGCAACGAGAAGTCGAACTTCAACGCCTCCTTCCAGAACTCGAAGGATCAGGGCATCGCGAATCTGCTGAGCGGCTACAACCGCCAGAACTTCCGCATGAACCTCGATCTCGAGCTGCACCCCAAGCTCGACCTGCAGACGGGCGCCTTCTA
>CAIUOO010000292.1 GCA_903900795.1 uncultured Gemmatimonadota bacterium
ATCGCGATGGCGTCGGCGTTGCCGCTCGAATTTCCCGCGGGGACGCGCTGGAATTATTCCAACACCGGCTACGTGTTGCTGGGCATTATCGTGACGCGCGTGACGGGGCGTCCGTACGACGAGTTCCTGCGCGAGCGGATCTTCACGCCGGCGGGGATGCCGACCATTCGCGTGATCACCGAAGCCGACGTCGTGCCGAACCGCGCCCACGGCTACTTGCCCACCGCCACGGGGTGGGAACATGCGGCATGGGTCGCCCCTCGACTAAACACCACGGCCGATGGCTCGATGCTGGTCTCCATTCGCGACCTCATTGCGTGGAATGAGGTGGTGCGTACGCGACGACTGTTGCGTCCGGAAAGCTGGACGCTGATGTTGTCCGCCAGCCGCTTGCCCAGTGGCCGTGACTATCCCTACGCCCTCGGCTGGTTCCTGGGCGAGGCCGGCGGACATCCCATGCAGGAGCATGGGGGCACGTGGCAAGGATTCGTGTCGCAGTACACGCGCTTCCCCGATCAGGACCTGGCCGTCATGGTGCTCTCGAATGCGCGCGCGATGGCACCGGCCACGCTGGCCATGCAGGTGGCCGCGCTGTACGACCCGTCGCTGGTGCCCACGCCGCCACCGAGCGCTGCCATTCCCGATCGCGAGCCGCAGGTCACGGCCACCGTGCAGGCCATCCTCACGCGCGTCGCGGCGGGAGCACTGGCACTCGACGATTTCGAAGTCGTACGGCAAACGATATTCCCGCGCATGCGCGCCGCACTCACCGCGACCGTGCAAGGAAAAGGCCCGCTCACCCGTCTCGAGCTGCTGGCGCGCCGCGAGATCGGTGACGATGTCGAACGACAGTACTTCGCGTGGTTCGGCCCGCAACGCTTCCGCGTGCTCGTCACCCTGGGACCACTTGGCAAGTTGACCGCACTGCGTATCTCGCCGGAGCAGCCGTGAACCGCGCACGCGTTGGTGGCCGAACACTCGCCGCGCTGCTAGTCGCGCTGAGTGCGGCCTGTCGCCCAGAAGCACCGGCGTACGATCTGCTGCTTACCGGTGGTACCGTGATCGATGGCACCGGTACCCCGCGCCGCGTGGCGGATGTGGCGATCCGCGGCGATCGCATCGTGGCCATCGGCGCCTCACTCCCGCGTCGTGGCGCCGCGCGCGTGGTCAACGCGAGCGGACAGATCGTGTCGCCGGGATTCTGGGACAATCATGCCCATCTCGTCACGCTCGCGGATCATGGGCTGGCCGAGAATTTCGTGCGGCAGGGCATCACCACCGTGCTGGCGCCGCTGCATTCGCAGGACCAACCGTTCCCGATGGATCAGTATCGGGCGCAGGTCAAAATCGCGCCGAATGTCGGGTTGTTCGCCGGCCACACCTGGATCCGGAAGCGCGTCATGGGTCTCGCCGACCGCGCGCCCACGGCGGCGGAGTTGGCGTGGATGCGCGCGCTGGTGGACTCCGCCATGACGCAGGGTGCGCTTGGGCTCTCCACAGGGCTGGAGTACGTACCGGCCAATTACGCGAACGTCGATGAGGTGGCGTCGCTCGCTGCGGTGGCATCCCAGTACGGCGGGATCTATGTCACCCATCTGCGGGACGAAGGACCGGCGGTAATGGACGCATTGCGCGAAACGCTCGAGGTGGGGCGGCGTGCGCAGATCCCGGTGCAGGTCAACCATCTCAAGGTGACCGGTGCGGCGCAGTGGGGGTGGAGCGTGCGCATGCTGGCGCTGCTCGATTCCGCACGGGCGGCAGGGATGGAGGTGGCCGTGGATGTGTATCCATACACGGCCTACAGCACCTATTCCGATCTAATGTTTCCGCCGTGGGCGCTGGCCGATGGCGCGCCGGCCTTCGCGAAGCGTGTGGCCGATCCGGCCACCCGCGCTCGGCTGGTGCAGGAGATGCGCGTGCGCTTTCCACAGCAGGCGGGCGCCGAGCCGTCGTCGGTTCAGTTTCGAGAGGTGTCGTTCGATGCCTCGCTCGCGGGGAAGACGCTGGCCGACTATCTGGTGGCCACGGGACAGCCTGTCACGCTGGACGCCGCCGTCGAGGCCTTAATCGCGTTGCAATTACGTGGCGGCTTCATTGGCATCTTTCATGGCATGGACGACGCCGACGTGGCGCGCTTCCTCACGCATCCGGGCACCATGGTGGAAACGGATGGGGATCTCGTGACCTTCGGGCGCGGCTTTCCGCACCCGCGGAGTTACGGCTCGTTTCCGCGCGTGCTGGGGACCCATGTGCGCGAGCGGCAACAGCTCACCCTCGAAGCGGCCGTGCAGCGCATGACCTCGTTGCCGGCGCAGTGGCTCGGCATCCGCGATCGCGGCACGCTTGCCGTGGGCCAGCGGGCCGATATCACGGTGTTCAACGCCGACCAGATCACTGATCGGGCCACGTACACCGCGCCGCATCAGTGGCCGGAGGGGATCCAGCTGGTGGCGGTGAACGGCACGGTGGTGTTCGAGAACGGGCGCATGACCGGCGCGCTCCCGGGTGCGTTCCTCAACCGGGAGCGCGTCGCGCGGTAGCCGATCCCAACAGTGCAGTATCTTTCGAAATCCATTCTTTCCTTTTTGTCGGAGACGCTCGCGTGACGACTCGCCTGCCGTACCGCCTGACCCGTTGTTTCGCCCCGCTCGCGGCTTTAACGCTACTCGCGTCAAGCGCCCCGCTCGGTCGTCCGCTCCTCGCGCAGGATCGTCCGGCACCGGATGCCGAAACGCTGCCGCTCAAGACGGCGCGCACCCACACGTTTACGACCACCAAAGGCAGCTGGTTGTCACTCGACGTGTCGCCCGACGGCTCGCAGATCGTGTTCGATCTGCTCGGCGACCTGTACACCATGCCGATCGCCGGCGGTAAGGCCACGCGTCTCACCAGCGGCATGGCATTCGATGCGCAACCGCGGTTCTCGCCCGACGGGAAGAAGGTGGTGTTCGTGTCCGACCGCTCGGGCGGCGAGAACGTCTGGATTCAGTCGCTCGACGGCAAGGACACCACGCAGGTGACGAAGGGCAACAACAACATGTACGTGTCGCCGGAGTGGACACCGGATGGTGCGTACGTGGTGAGTTCGCGCGGTGGCGGATTGGGCGGCACGGCGAAGCTGTGGATGTACAACGTGAACGGCGGCAATGGCCTGCCGATCACGACGGAGCCCACGCTGCCGGCCACGCTGAAGCTGCTCGGTGCCGCCTTCGGCAAGGACCCGCGCTACATGTGGTTTGCGGCCCGCACGGGTGACTGGCAGTACAACAGCATCGGCGCGCAATTTCAGATCCACGTTTGGGATAAGGAAACGGGCCGCGTGTCACAGATGACGACACGCTTCGGTTCGGGCTTCCGTCCGACGCTGTCGCCCGACGGCAAGTATTTGGTGTACGGCACGCGCTTTGAAACCAAGACGGGGCTGCGCCTTCGCAATCTCGAGACGCAGCAGGAAGACTGGCTGGCGTTTCCCGTGCAGCGCGACGATACCGAGTCGCGCGCACCGATGGACGCATATCCGGGCTTCAGCTTCATGCCCGACTCCAAGTCGGTGGTCGTGTCGTATGGTGGTGAGATCTGGCGTGTGCCGGTCGACAAGTCGGCCGCGGTCAAGATTCCGTTCGAAGCGGAAGTGAAGCTGGAGATGGGCCCCGAAGTGAAGTTTGCCTGGACGATCGATACCGCAGCCACGTTCGCCTCGCGTCAGGTGCGCGATATTCAGCCGTCGCCCGATGGCAAGCAGCTGGCGTTCTCCTCGCTGGGGCGCATCCACGTGATGGCGCTGCCCGGTGGCACGCCGGTGCGCGTGAGCAAGAGCGCCACGGGTGAGTTCGGCCCCGTGTGGTCGCCCGACGGCAAGTCGCTGGCATGGGTGACCTGGGACGACGCCGCTGGTGGACAGATCGTACGCGCCACCTTCGACGTGAAGAAGGGGTGGACCACGCAGACGCTCACGACGTCGGCCGGTTTGTACACCGATCTCGCATGGTCGCCCTCGGGCGATCGTCTGGTCGCGATGCGTGCTGCGGCGCGTGAGATGCAGGAAGCGGGTGCAGCGTTCTTCGGGCCGGCTGCGGCCGACATCGTATGGCTGCCGGCCACGGGCGGCGCGCTGTCGGTGATCATGCCCAGTGGCGGGCTGGGCACGCCGCACTTCACGAAGGATGCGACGCGCATCTTCGCCTACGGTCGCGCCGGTCTGCAGTCCTTCCGCTGGGACGGCACCGACATCAAGACGCACTTGAAGGTTACGGGGCCGCTGCCGCCGGGTGCCGGCGGCGAGTCGGGGGTCACGCCGGGGCTCGACGCAGCGCTCGTGGAGAAAGAGGCGACGCAGTACATCGGCGGCCGCGCGGCACGCCCGATCGGGATGGGAATGCATCTCGATCCCGCCGAGCCGTCGCCGCCGCAGCCGCCGCCAGCGTCGTTGGTGCTCATGGCGCCCAACGGTGATCAGGCGTTGGCGATGGTTGGCATGGACCTCTACACCATCACCGTCGCGCAGACAGGCGCTACGGCGCCCACGGTGAACGTGGCGATGCCCGCGTCGGCGTCGGTGCCGGTGAAGAAGCTGAACACCATCGGCGGTGAGTTCCCCACGTGGAACAGCACCGGCCGCGTGGTGCACTGGGCGCTCGGCAATTCGGTGTGGTCGTACGATCTCGATCGCGCCACCGTGGCCGAGGATTCGGCGAAGGCCGATGCGAAGGTGAAGGCGCGGGTGCGCGCCGATACCACGAAGTCGGTGAAGGACAG
This sequence comes from uncultured Gemmatimonadota bacterium, assembly GCA_903900795.1. GTDB lineage: Bacteria > Gemmatimonadota > Gemmatimonadetes > Gemmatimonadales > Gemmatimonadaceae > Gemmatimonas. The sequence continues at coordinate 4,756 of CAIUOO010000292.1, forward strand.
CGTCATGCGCGCCGACTCCATCGCCAAGGCCGATACTACGAAGAAGAAGCCGTTGCCGGCGTATGCACCGGCGGAGATGAAGATCACGGTGATGGCACCGCGCGATCTGCCGCGCGGCGTGGCGGTGTTCCGTGGCGCGAAGGCGATCACGATGAAGGGCAAGGAGATCATCGAGAACGCCGACATCGTGGTACGCGACAGTCGCATCGTGGCGATCGGTGCGCGCGGCGGTGTCGCGATTCCCGCCGACGCGCAGATCTTCGACGTGAGCGGCAAGACGATCATGCCCGGCATGGTGGATACGCACTACCATCCGCAGTGGCTCACGCCGCAGATCCACAACACGCAGACGTGGCAGTACCTCGCCACGCTGGCGTATGGCACCACGACCACACGCGATCCGCAAACGTCGAGCACCGACTTCCTGGCGTACACCGATCGCGTGGAGTCAGGTGCGATGATCGGCCCTCGCATTTATACCACGGGCCCCGGCGTATTCTCGGCCGAGCCGGTGCGCGACTACGCGCATGCGAAGGACATCATGACGCGGTACGCGAAGTACTACGACACGAAGACGCTCAAGATGTACATGAGCGGCAACCGTCAGCAGCGGCAGTGGCTGATCATGGCGGCGAAGGAGCTCGGTATCATGCCGACCACCGAAGGCGGCCTCGATCAGAAGCTCAACCTCACGCACGGCATCGACGGGTATCCGGGCATCGAGCACACGCTGCCGATTACCCCGAAGTTCGCAGACGTCTTCGAGTGGTATAAGGCCACGCAGGTGACCAACTCGCCCACGCTGATCGTGGAGTACGGCGGACCGTTCGGTGAAGGCTGGTTCTACCAGACGGAGGATCTGCTCAACGACGCGAAGCTGCGGCGCTTCACGCATCCGGTCGATTTCGATACGAAGGTGCGTCGTCGTGGTGCCGGTAACGCGCCCGGACCGGCTGGTTTTGCGGTGAAGGAAGAGTACGCGATGTGGCAGCACGCCGAGGACATCGCGAAGACCGTCGCGGCCGGTGGGCGTATCGGCGTGGGCAGTCACGGCCAGTTGCAAGGACTCGGCATGCACTGGGAGCTGTGGCTGATCCAGTCGGGCGGGCTGTCCACGCACGATGCGCTGCGTGCGGCCACGATCGTGGGTGCCGAAGCGATCGGACTGGGGAGCGAGATCGGTTCGCTCGAGGCCGGCAAGTTCGCTGACCTGATCGTGCTCGACCGCGATCCGTTGGCGAACATCCGCAATAGCAACAGCGTGTCGATGGTGATGGTGAACGGCCGCCTGTTCGACGGCAACACGCTGGACGAAGTGTATCCCCGCAAGAAGCCGCTGGTGCGTCAGCCGTGGACGTACACCGTGCCGACGGCGGCGGCGGGGATCCGGCCGTAGGCGGTCGCGAGTAGGGACCGATCACTGAACTGATCACTGAACTGATCACGCTGAGACGCAGAGAGCGCAGGGAACGCAGAGGGGACCGGTGTGGTTCTCTGCGACCCCTGCGCTCTCTGCGCCTCTGCGTAATCTTTTCTTCTTGTGCGTGGTGTGACCGTTCAGCGGCCACCGGGCGTCGAGGCGTCAAGCTGCACGGCGATCTCCAGCAGCAGCTCGTCGTTCCCGCGCGCGGCGATCAGCGACAGGCCGATCGGGCAGCCGTGCAGCGTCCCGAAGGGGAGGTTCACCTGAGGCAGTCCACCTAATCCTGCAATGCAGAGCATGGCCAGCGCCCGCTCGCGAAACGCCACCGTTTCCGCTGGCGGCAACCGCAGCAGCGGGGCGATGTCGGGTACCGTGGGGAGCACCAGCACCGCATTGTCTTCCAGGAGCGCATCGAGCCGCGCCGAAATGTCTACGCGTCGCTCGCGCATCACCGCCACCTCATGGGGCTGCACCTGCGCCACCGCGTCGAAGCGTGGCCCGACCTGCGGACCGAATGTCGGTCGCACCCGCGTCACCCATGCGCTGTGCGTCGTCCAGATGTCGTCGTACTGCAGCACGCGAAACACATCGAACCAGGCCGTCAGTCCTTCCTCGCTCACCGTGACCGGCTCGATTGCGCCAAGCAGGGCCGCGACACGCGCGAGTGCCGGCGCGAGCGCGTCGGCGGCGCCGGGCAGCGCGAGTGCGAACGCATCGGTCGCGAGTAGCAGGCGGCCGGGTGCGGCGGCCGTTCCGCCCAGCAGCACGCCACCGACCCGAGCCAGCAGCGACGCGTCGCGCGCGAACCAGCCAACGGTGTCGAAGATCGGTGCGAGTGGGCAGGCCCCCTGCAGCGAGATGCGGCCGTGCGTTGGTCGGATGCCATAAATGCCGCAGAAGCTCGCCGGCGCGCGCACCGAGCCGCCAGTGTCACTGCCGATCGCGAAGTCCACCAAACCACCGGCCACCGCGGCCGCCGATCCGCTGGACGAGCCTCCGGGGACGCGGTTCGGCGCGGCCGGATTGATGGGCGTGCCGTAGTGCGCGTTCTCACCGGTCAGACTGAATGCCATCTCTTCGGTGTGCGTCTTGCCCGACAGATGGACGCCGGCCTCGAGTAGTTGCGTGGCCACGGTGGCGGTCGACAACGCGTGGCCGTGCGTGGCCAGCCAATCGGGGCTCCCGAAGCCAGTGCGATGACCGGCCACATCGAAAATGTCCTTGAGCCCGAACGTGAGCCCGTGCAGGGGGCCACTTTCGGCGCCGGCGCGCTCCACGTGCGTGTGCGTACAGAACGCGCCAAGGTGATCGCGTTCGAGGATGCTGTCCCTTTCCCGCATGCTACCGCTTCACCGGCTCCGACCGCAGAAAGTCGATGCCTCCCGCCTGCTGTCCCACATCCACCGATGCCACCTTGTTGAGTGAGGCGAGATCGATCACGTCAACCGTACCCGGTTCCGACCCCACGCCTTCCACGGAGATGAACGCGTACCGGTCATCATCGCTCACCGCGATGCCGTGCACGACTTTGCGCGTGGTGGGAATGCGCGCGAGTTCCGTGCCCGACATCGCATCGAACACCGATACCGAGGCATCACGCTTGTTGGTCGCGATGAGTCGCGCGCCGTTGTGCGTGGTGGCCAGGTTGTACACGCCCGGGCCGGCGGGAAGGCGGCGCACCAGCGTCCACGACTTCGTGTCGATCTCCACGAGGTCGCTGGACTTGTTGCACGCCACCCACACGCGCGCACCGTCGCGCGAGGGCTGCGCCCACGTGGGTGAGCAGGAGATGTCACCTGGCTTGGGCGGCTCCATGCCGTGTCCTGACATGTCGGCGGCCGCACCACCATGCCCGGCATGTTCACTCGCACCACGCTCGGGCGGCGCGCCCGTCATACCCATCTCCTTCCCCTTGGTGAGGAAGAAGTGCCGACTCACCGACAGTGTGCTGGCGTCGATTTCGGCCAGCGTCTCGTCCATCATGCACGCGGAGTAATGCTTGGTGCCGTCGCTCGACAAACGCGAACCGTGCGGCATCGTGCAGGTGCGGATGCGCGCGATCTCCACCATCTCCTTCGCAGCCACCACCGAGACATCGCTGGTCTCCATGTCGCCGTGCAGGTTGAAATTCACTACGAACACGAGCGCGCCGTCGGGTGACACCTGGGCCGTAGCCGGAAAGTTGCCCAGCATCACACTGCCCAGCTGCGCGTCGGTGGTGGCATCGTACTTCACCAGCTTTCCGAACGGTGTGCCGTGTGCGATGGTCACGAAGTACTCCCTCGCGCTTGGCGTGATCGCCACGCCGTGCGGGCCGGCCACTTCCATCTTCGACCAGCCCACGTACTTCTCCCGCTCCACGCGCGCACCGGCGGGCCCGAAGCGCACCAGCGCCACGCGGTCCACCGATTCGCTGGCTACCAGCACGAGATAGTCCCGCGCTGGTGCTTGCGCCGGTGCCTGCGCGCGCAGGGCCAACGGCGCACACAGCATCGACGTCACGAGCGCCACGCGCATGGAGCGTGCGTTCACGGGATGACCTTCTTCACCGGCTTGGGGTCGATCCGCACGATCCACAGGCCGTTGTTGTCGTCGTTCACATACGCGAGGCCATCCTTTGGATTGACCACCACGCCCCACGTCATCGCCGCGTTCTTCACGTGGCCGTCCATGTCGGCCGTGTTGAGGTGGCCGATTTCGCGCCCCTGCGCGCGCAGGTCGCCGCGCAGTTCACCCGAAATGTCGAACACGCGGAAACCGGCATTGTACGCACCCATGTACAACGAGTCACCAGCCACCCACACGTTGTGCACACCGCCGTGCTCAGGCTCGTAGAACGCCACGGCCTTCGGGTTGGCGATGTCCGTGACATCGACCACCTGCAGGCGACCATAGGCACGGCCGGCGGAGGCGTCCTTGGTGCCCTTGGGCCCCGCAGCCGGGAAGACTTCGTCGGCGATGAACACGTAGTTCTTGTGGCGCCACGCCGTGTGCGTGCCCCGAATGAACCCCGGGCCGCCATCGACCTCAACCTGCTTGTACATCGCGTTCAGGTCGTACTTGAACTGCGAGACCTTCACCGGGTTCGACGGCGAGCCGCCCTTGATGCCGTTGCCTATGTCCAGCACGATCAGGCCGTCGTTCCAATAACTCGCGTACAGCAGACCGTCGCGCAGATCGATGTCGTGCAGCGAGCGGCCGGCGTCGGGGCGACCTTCCGTTTTCCAGCGCGCCACTTCCTTCGGATGATACGGATCGTTCACGTCGATCACGTGCAATGCGCCGGTGCCGTCGTTGGTGAGGAAGATGAACGTGCCGTACTTGTCCTGCTTGTACACGAACGCCGAGTGCACGCCGCCGGTCACGCCCTCGGTGAATTCCGCAATCGGCTTCGGATGGGCCGGATCTTCGAGCGAGGCGATCACGATGCCGTTCTTGCGGTCGCTAGCGCCTTCGCGCGTGAACACCAGGAACTTGCCATCGGGGAACGTCATCACATCGTTCACGCGACGCGTGTTCGACACGATGGAGTCGGTGACCTTCGGATCGGCCGGGTTGCTGATGTCGAGTGCGTACAGCACGTCACCGCCGCCGCCCGAGCCGAGGTAGGCGTGCTTACCGTCCTGGTGAAGCCACACTTCTTCCGTGGTGAAGCGCGTGCGGGGCAGGCGCCCCACCAGCGAAAGTGGCCGGCGCACATCGCGTGGGGCCAGGGTGATCGTACTCTCCACACTGCGGGCACCGAACGAGGCGGTGATGGTGTAGTCGCCCGGCTCGTAGCCCACGAACGCGCCGTCGGCGTCGATCTGCCCCTGTCCGGGCGAGAAGCTCCACGTGGGGGTGAGCCCCGCGATCGTCTTGCCGACCGCGTCCTTGGCGGTGATGGCGAAGCGCAGCACGTCTCCGGTGCGCGCCTCCACGTGGCCGGGGACCATCGTCAGCGACGACAGCGACGCGGACGCGACCACCAGTGGCATGCGCTGCGCGACGCCGCCGGTGCTGGCCACGATCGCCGTCGTGCCGGCCTTGAGGGCGGTGACCAGCCCGGTGGCACTGACGCTGGCGACCGCCGGGTTCTCACTCTTCCAGGTCAAGCGGTCGGCGCGCACGTCACCGGTGGCCGAGTAGGCGCGCGCGGTGGCGCGCACGCGCTGTCCCACCACGAGCTTGGGCGCGTTTGGTGACAGGTCGATGCGTGCCGCCGGTCCCGGCACGGCGGTAATCTCGATCACCTCGAACGTCGGCGCCGCGCCGGGCATCGTGGCCGTGACCGTCACGGGCAGGATGGCGGTGGAGCTGGCCGTGATCAGCCCCAGCGAATCCACCCGCCCTTCAAAGCGGGCCGAGCCGCCCAGTCGGTACCGGACGGTCACGCCGGCGAGCACGTTGCCCTGCGCGTCGCGCGCTTCGGTGCGCAGTCGCATCGTATCGCCGGCCACGATTGTCCGGCTGGCGGGGGTGATCACCAAACGGGCAATCTGCGGCGCCGGCTGCGCGGCGAGGGCGGCCGGCGGGGGCGCCAGCGGGGTCGCCAGCGCGAGCAGGAGCGGGGCGACGGGGAAGGAACGCTTCATAATCGGGGAGGCTCCGGGAGAGGGCCAGCAGTGCGGGCTCAGGGACCACAAGCTGCTAATAATGGGAGCGGAGCTCGCTCGCGTCGAGCGAACGCCCCTGACTTCCGCGGCGCCGCCGCTGATTCCGACGTATTTTCCGCACACGGCCTCACTCGTCTCCTTCTGCCAGTCCACGCATGCAATGGTCGATCGTCGGACTCAATATCCTGTACGCCGCCCTCGGCGTGGTGCTCATGTTCGCGGCCTATCGCATCATCGACCTGCTCACCCCGCAGGTAGACTTTGCTGAAGAGTTACGGAAGGGAAATGTGGCGGTCGGACTGTTCGTGGCGGCGATCTTCATTTCGGTGGCGATCGTCGTGGGCGGTGCGCTGAATTGATGCGTCGTCTGCGCTGGAGTGTGCTGGCGCTGTTCGCGGTGGCCGCGGGGCAAGTGCCGACGGCGGCGGCGCAGCCGCGTGCTCCCGCCGACCGCTACGACGACACCTTTCGGAAGGCGTCGAAACGTTCGTTCGGCCCCGCCTTCGACTGGCGCCTGTTCAAGGCGCAGGGCATGGCCGAGAGCAATCTCGATCCTACGGCGCGCAGTCGGGTCGGCGCGCGCGGTCTGATGCAGCTCATGCCGAGCACGTACCGCGAAATTGCGTCGGAGAACGCCGACCTCGCAATGATCGACAATCCCGAGCTGAACATCGAGGCGGGCATTGCGTACGACCGACAGCTGTGGCTGCGCTGGGCGAACGATTCCGTGGCCGACGACCGCCGACAGTTCATGTTTGCCAGCTACAACGCGGGCCGCGGTACGCTGTTGAATGCCCAGCGACGCGCGCGTGAGCGTCAGCTCGATCCACGTCGGTGGCGGAACATCGAGCGGATCGCTGCGTCGGTGCCTCGCTGGCGGCACGCAGAGACGCTCGACTACGTCGGGAAGATTGAGGTCAACATCACCCGGCTCGACGATCGCGGACGCATCATGAAAGCCAACGCGACGGTGCGTGGCCTGAAGCGCTAAGTGCGAGCCTTTCTCCCTCAACGCCATCGTTCATGACTGCGCCCGCCCACGATCGCGAGCTCGTGCTCACCCGATTCATTCCGGCGCCGCCGCATCTGGTGTATCGCGCGTGGACCGATCCGGTGCTGTTGCTGCAGTGGTTCACGCCGGCGCCGTGGAGAACCACGAAGGCCGAACTCGACGTCCGCCCCGGCGGTTCGAATGTGATCATCATGGAAGGACCGGACGGGCAGGTGGTGCCCAATCACGGCGTGTATCTCGACGTTGTGCCCAACGAACGGCTGGTGATCACCGATGCCTTCGTGTCGGCGTGGGAGCCGTCGTTCAAGGCATTTATGACCGCGGTGCTCACCTTCGAGCCCGAGGGCGAGGGCACGCGCTACACCGCGCGCGTGCGGCATTGGTCGGAGAGCGATCGTGAAGCCCACGAGGAGATGGGTTTCCACGACGGATGGGGGGCCGCCACCGATCAGCTGGTGGCGCTGATCCTGCCGCTGGTCAACGCGCCCCACGGATCGAACGCTTAGCGGCGCTGTTTCCGGGCACCCGTCCAGACCACGATCGAGCCGCAGCCGTTCCGCGAGTCGAACTGGGGCGGCACGCTGGCCGTGCGGGAGTACACCTCCACCGCCATGACTTCCTGCGAATTCATGATCGCGTCGAGATTCCCATCGGGCACCGGCACGTTCATGCCGTTCAGGAATACCGCCGGCGCACAGGTGCCGCCGTTGTTGCGCATCATCACGCGTCCCTGGGGGGACTGACCGTTGGCGATCACGACACCCGGCACCGTACGGAAGATGTCGGCCATGAAGATCGGTGAGCGCTGGTTCAGCTGATTCTCATCGATGAACGCACCGAAGCCGGCGCGGCGACGCGTCTCGAACTCCGCCATTTGATTGGAGAGGCGATCGCCGCGCACGCGCACGGTGTCCACGGTGGCGACCAGCGTTTCGAGCGTGATGTCGGCCGTCGCGGCGTCGGTGGCGGGGATGTCGACGGCGACACGCATTGGCTGGTAGCCGATGGCGCGGGCTTCGATCATCTGCGTGCCGGTGGGCAAGCCTTCGAGCGTGTACTGCCCGTTCGTGGTATTGGCGCCGTTGCCGCTCGCTCCCCAGAGCACCACGCGCGCACTCGCGATTTCCTTGCCGCTCGCGCTCTTGACGGTACCGCGCAGCGCGCCCGTGCCCTTGTTGGTCGAGCCGATCAGCAGATCACGCACCAGCAGTCCATTGCGCGGCACGCGCAGTTCGATGAATCCGGTGGAGTCTCCACCCGAATAGGCGCGCGCGGTGACCGGCGCGTTGCGAGGCACGCCGCAGAGCGTGAACAAGCCGTCGTCGGTGCTGCTGCCGAAGCGCGACGGGTACCGACGTTCCACGCCGCGCGGTCCGACCGTGACTTCGGTGTACTGGGCCCGCACGCGCGCTGCCGGCACCTGCTGGTTCGTCGCCGCGGCGCGCACGAAGCCCATGTAGAGTCCCATCGGCTGCTCCGGATCACCCGGGCCACATCGCGTCGCGATGATGGTTTCGGCCGACGGAATGGTCATCGGCACCTCAAGCTCTTCCGGCGACGTCATGTTGACACGAAAGAGCGGTGCTTCGATCGCCAGCTGGTCGAGCCGTTGATGAAAGAAGCCGATCAGATACGTGCCCACGGCGACGGAATCGATCGCGAAGCGTCCGTTGGCGGCAGTGATCGCGGTGCGCACGTTCGACGGATTGGCCGCGTCCACCAACTGCACGGTGGCCCCACCCAACCACTGCGTGGCGGCGCTGTCGTACACGGTGCCGATGATGCGCGCACGGAGTGGCGGCGGCGGTGTCGGCGTCGTCGGACGCACCTGCGCCGCGAGAACCATCGGGGTGGCCAGCATCAACATGAGCAGGGATCGGAACATCGGAGCCATGGGCAAAGAGACGAGAGCGACGGACGAGATCGGATGGCGAAGGTCGTACCGAGCTACCCCCACTGCTTCACGTGCGCTCCATATAAGGGGGCGGCAACAGACCATGGGGGGACGATACTCGTCTCGCCACGAAAACGCTCGCGTGGGGTACATTTCACGAGGACGCCCTCCACTCCCTCCCGCCCTTGCCCGCCCTCGATCGTGAAGACATCGCCACTCGCCCGCCTGTCGTTGTCGGCGGCGCTCGTCAGCGCCGCGTGTGCCTCCGCCGCCCAGACCGGGCGCGGATCGGTGGCCGCACCGACGTCGCGCCGGTCGGAGCCGATCACCCCGATGATGGAGATCGCGTCGGCACCGAAGCACGCCGCCGCCGACGCGACGTGGGCCGATTCGGTCCTCAAGACGCTCACGCTCCGTCAGAAGGCGGCGCAGATGGTCTGGATCTGGACGCTCGGCGACTATACGGCGACCGACGCGGCGGCCTACACGAGCATCGAACGCCAGGTCCGGGAGCTGGAGCTGGGCGGTATCATCGTGTCGGTTGGCGGGCCGCTCGACATCGCGGCCAAGGTGAATGCCCTCCAAGCGGTGGCCACGTTGCCGCTGCTGGTCGGCGCCGATCTCGAGACCGGTGCGGCGTTCCGCGCCCGCGGCGGCTGGTTCCTGCCCAACGCCATCGAACTCGGCGGAGCGACCTCGTTCCCCTATCAAATGGGCATCGGCGCCTCGCGCGACACGGCGCTCGCCTACGAGATGGGCCGCGTCACGGCGATCGAAGGGCGTGCGATGGGCATCCATATGGCGTTCGCGCCGGTGCTCGACGTGAACAACAACCCCAAGAACCCCGTGATTGCCGCCCGGTCCTTCGGTGAAGATCCTGACCTGGTGTCGCGCATGGGGGCAGCGCTGGTGCGCGGAATTCAGGAGCATGGGATGCTGGCCACCGGGAAGCACTTCCCCGGACATGGCGATACCGAACAGAACTCGCACCTCGAGCTCTCCCGCGTGAATGTGTCGCGCGCGCGGCTCGACAGCGTGGAGCTGCAACCATTTCAGGCCGCAATCAACGCCGGTGTGCGTGGCATGATGACGTTCCATGGCGACCTGCCGGCGCTCGACACCACGCACATGGCCGCGACGCTGAGCGCGACGGTCATGACCGACCTGCTGCGTACGCAGATGGGCTTCAATGGATTGCTGGTCACCGACGCGCTCGACATGAACGGCGTGCTCGGCAATATGACCATGGCGGAGGCCACGCAACTCGCCGTACTCGCCGGCAACGATGTGCTGCTGATGCCCAGCGATGCCAAGGTCTCGATTCAGGCCGTGGTGGATGGGGTGGCGTCGGGGCGGTTGACCGAAGCGCGCATCGATGCCTCGGTGAAGAAGCTGCTCATGGCGAAGCACGAATTCGGGCTCGATCGGGAGCGGTTCGTGAGCGTGGAAGGCGTTCGGACACGTGTCGGCGTGGCGGCGAATATGGCGCCCGCCCGCGTGGCGGCCGAGAAGGCGATCACCCTGGTGCGTGACTCGCTCGCCTTGGTGCCGTTCGCGATGCCGGCCGCCAGCCGCGTGGTCAGCATCACCGTCACGCCGCGGGTGGATCTGAGCGCGGGTCGCATTTTCGATGCCGAGCTCAAGAGCAGGTTCAGCAACCTCCTGTCGCTCTCGCTCAGTCCGGAAACGGTGGCGGACAACACGGCGGGCGCCGCGGCCGGCGGCACCGGGGCCTACAAGATCAACCCCGAACCGGCGCTCCTGCCGGCGTCGGTCGACAATGCGCTGGCCATCGCGCGCGGGGCCGATCTGGTGATCGTCTCGAGCTACATCGGGGCGACGAGCAATACGGCGGCGATGGTCGCCACGCGTGGGATCCCCGAGTTGCTCAATGGGCTGCGCGCGGCGAATACGAAAGTCGTGCTGGTGTCGTTCAATAATCCGTATCTGCAACTCGGCTTGCCGCTGACCGAGGCGCATCTCATCGCGTGGAGCCCCTGGTCGTTGTCGCAGCGCGCGGCGGCGCGGGCGCTGCTCGGCAAGGCACCCATCACCGGCCAGTTGCCGATCACGATCCCCGGTGTGGCGCCGTTCGGCGCCGGCCTGCGTCGCTAATCTGTTCTCACCTTCGTCTCAACTGCTGCTATGATGTTTTCGTCGCGCATCCTCGCCGTTGCCACGGCGTCGCTGATTGCGGTCTCCACGTCGGTCGCCGCGGCTCAGCGCCTGGCCGTCGACCTGACCGGCAAATGGACCTTTGAAGTCGTGACGGAAAACGGCACGGGCGTGTCGGCCGTCACGATCGCGCAGAAGGGCGACTCGCTTACCGGCACGTACACCTCTGGCCGAATGGGCACGCTGCCGTTCACGGGCATGGTGAAGGGGCAGACGTTCACCTTCGCCGCGAATACGTCGGGGGGCGCGACCTTCACCTTCAGCGGCACGATCATCGATGCCGATCACATCACGGGCGATCTGGACTTCGGCGGGCAAGGCGGCGCGACGTTCCGCGGGGCGAGAACGCCGTAATCGGCCGTGCGTCCCAGCGCCCCGGCCGATCGAGAGGCCGCGCGGCGAATGGACGAACTGCGTTAGTTTTCCGGGTGAGGGCATTTCCGGCCCCCCAATCCCTACTGTACCCATTTCTGCCTCATGACCACCGAAATTTCCACGATGCTGGCGCTCATCGCAGCCGTCGGGCTCGTGATTGCCGGTGTTGGGTTCTGGTGGATCAACCGCGAGCCGCGGCAACGTCGCGACCACGATGAGGAGCTCCCGCTCTTCACCGGTCTTGGCTCGTCGTCGGCCGATGTGACCCAAGCGGCGCACCGAGGTCGTGCGCCGCGATCCCCTCAGGCTACCGGGACGGCGGCGCCCATGCGCGCTCAGCCCACCTCGGAAGCGGCAGCTGCTGTCGAGCCGCCGCCGGCGCTTCGGCCCGAATCGAGGCCGATCATTCGCGAGTTTACGACGGCACCGCTCCCCCCCGCCGTGCGTCACGGCTCGATGACCCCGCCGTCTGTGGTCCAAGTGTTGCCAGCCCGTCCGGCGCCGCCCAGCGCGCATGTGCCCGTCGTGAGCAAAGCAGGCGTCCCCGGTACGATGGTGGAGGGACACGCGATTCGATTCAGCGTACCGGCCGAAGGCACGCTTCAGTTTTTGCCGGGCCGTCTGGAAATTGGTTCCGGCCTTGACGCCGGACGAGAAATCCGCTTCGTGAATGTGCCCGGCCCGGAGGGCACGGACGTCACCTTCGGGCGGATCGAGGGCGCGCTGTATCGTCACGTGCAGTTG
>CAIUOO010000293.1 GCA_903900795.1 uncultured Gemmatimonadota bacterium
CACGCGCTCGCCGACCGCCGCTCAGGTGATTCGCCAGGCCGCGGACTCGATCGCCGCATCGCCCAGCGAGGCCATCAAGAAGCGCATCACCGAGGGGCTGGGCGGCGCCACCCGCTATTTGTTCTCGTTTGTCTCGAACACCCTGGCCGCCGTTGCCGGCTTCGTGCTGCTGGTGTTCCTGGCGATGTACATCGGCGCCGAGCCCGAGGTGTACCGGGGCTGGCTCCTATCGGTGGTCCCGGCCACGTCCCGTGCGCAGGCGCGACTGATCCTGGCCGAGGTGTCGGCCGTGCTGCGCAAATGGCTGGTCACGCAGCTGATTGCCATGGTGGTGATCGGCGTGGTGAGCATGATCGTGTTACTGCTCCTCGACGTGAAGGCCCCGTTCGCGCTGGCCTTCATCGCCGGACTGTTCGAGTTCATCCCCTCTGTGGGGCCGGTGCTGAGTGCCGTGCCGGCGGTGCTCATGGCGTTCGTCGACTCACCCGAGAAGGCGCTGGCGGTGCTGATCGCGTATTGGGGGATTCAGTTCCTCGAGAACAACCTGCTCATTCCCTATCTCATGCGCGGCGAGATGGATCTGCCCCCGGCGATCACGCTGGTGGCGCAGTCGCTGATGACGCTGGTGTTCGGCTTCATCGGGCTGATGGTCGCGGTGCCGCTCACGGCGGCGGTGCTGGTGCCGCTGCGGATGATGGCCGAGCGGGAGAACGCTCGGGAGAAGGCCATGATGCGACACGGCACGGTGCGCGAGATGGCGCGCGCCGACGTCGATCCGGACATCGTGATGGATGTGGCGGACAGCGGCCCACGGCCGGGTGGCGCGTGATCGCCCAACTGTCAGGATATCAGGTCGGCTTCGACGACAGCGGCGACGGGCTACCGGTCGTGTTACTGCACGGCTTTCCGCACGATCGGACCCTGTGGACAGCGCAGCGCCGATCGCTGGCGCCGCATGTGCGCTGCATCGTGCCCGACCTGCGCGGATTCGGCCATTCGAGCACGTTCGGACCCTTCTCGATGGACCAGTACGCCGACGATGTCGTGGCCTTGCTCGACTGGCTCGGGATCGAGGCGGCGGTGGTGTGTGGCGTGTCGATGGGCGGCTACGTCGCGATGGCGATGTGGCGACGCCACCCCGGTCGTATTCGGGCCCTGATCTTCTCGGACACCAAGGCCGGGGCCGACGATGTGGAGACCCGCATGCGCCGGGATGAGCTGATCGCGATCGTGAAGCGAGCCGGCTCGCGGGCGATCGCGGACGCCCAGTTGCAGGGGATGCTGGGGAAGGAGTCACGGGCGCGTCGCCCGGACGTGGTGAATACGATCCGGGTGATGATGGCGCGGCAGTCGGTGGCCGGGATCACGGGGGCGCTCCATGCGCTCCGAGACCGGCCGGACTCACGAGAAACGCTGCGGACGATTACCGTTCCCACACTCGTGGTGGTGGGGGAAGACGACGTGCTGACGTCGATCAAGGAGGCGCGCGCGATCGCCGAAGCCCTTCCCGCTGCGGCGCGCGTCCGCATGGAGATTATCGCGGGGGCGGGACACCTGCCGTGCGTCGAGCGCCCTGCGGCGACCACGCACGCACTCTCCGATTTCCTCGCGTCACTCGCCGATTCGGTCTGACCGACTCATCGACGGCGCCTCTCATACTCTCCGCTCTTTTCCGCCGTCGATGACTACTCCCGTTTCCGAAGCCGAACGCTCACCCGCTGCCCGCATCGGGCAGGTGCTGTTCAAGAACCGCGGCTGGCTTCCCGTGCCGTTTCTGGCGGTACCGCTGCTCGTGCCGGGCGTGCAGTCCCCACAGACGTGGATTGCCGGACTGCTGCTGGTGCTGCTGGGCGAGATGGTACGCACGGCAGGTGTCGCCGCGGCGGGTACAGTCACACGTCGACGCTCGCGTGACGTGCAGCGGCTCGTGACCTACGGCGCCTTCGCGTGGTGCCGCAATCCGCTCTATGTGGGCAACTTCCTGGCGTGGATCGGCTTCACGGTGGTGTCGGGGGTGAATTGGTTCATTCCCGTCGCGATCGTGATTTTTGCGATCGAGTACACCCTGATCGTGCGCTACGAAGAGGGCGTGTTGGAGTCGATCTTCGGCCACGAGTATCTGGCGTACAAGGGCCGCACGCCGCGCTGGTTCGGTCGTCCGCCCAGCGGCAGCACGGAAGGCCAACACGACTGGGCCGAGGCCATCTGGAGCGAGCGCTCGACGGTACTGCAGTATGTGGTGTTGTGCGGTCTGTTCTGGCTCAAGAACCGCGGCTGGGCGTTCTAGGCAGCGGTACGCTGCATGCGAAAGCGGGCCGCGACAGATGTCGCGGCCCGCTCTGCCTGCAGCACCGATTCGCCTTACCGCGTGGGGCGTCCCGGCGGCGTCGGCCCGGCGAAGACGTCCTTGTTCTTGCCGATGAAGCTCTTGAGCTGCACGGGCACGTCTTCCTCGGGGAAGATCGCGGTGACGGGGCACTCTGGCTCGCAGGCGCCGCAGTCGATGCACTCGTCGGGGTGGATGTACAGCTGGTCCTGTCCCTCGTAGATGCAATCCACGGGGCAGACGTCCACACACGACTTGTCCTTGACGGAAATGCAGGCTTCAGTAATGACGTAGGGCATGAGCGAAGTCTCGGGTCCGACGCGACCGGGAATGGCAGCGATTGAGAAGGGAAGATACTCGTGTGTAGACGCGCGACAAGCGGAACGGCGGCGGGAACTTATCCGCGCCAGGGCGGCAATTCACCGCGTTTGAGGTCGGGATTCTCGCGATAGAGCGTGAACGTGCGACCGATGACCTGAATCACCTCGGCCCGCGCGCGTTCGGCAGCATCCCGGGCGGCGTCCTTGGCCGTCAGGTCGCCGGCCTTGGCCACCTGCAGCTTCACCAACTCGTGCGTGCGGAGCACGTCATTGAGACTGGCGAGGAGCGCCGAGGTGAGCCCGGCGTGACCGATATGCACCTGTACGCTCAGGTGATGTGCTTCCGCGCGCAACGCCGCACGGTCCTTGCCCTTCATGCTCATGAATCCCTCGGGCGCCTGCGAGCCGACGTCATGGACGCAGGGCATCGAGCGCAAAGAACGAAAACGGGTTGATGGCGGGACCGTCCCACCATGCGCGCCCCACCGCGCGCTTCATCACCTGAAAATGGAGATGTGGCGTGTCCGGTGGTGCATTGCCCGTGGTTCCAACGTAGCCGATCACCGATCCCTTGGCGACTCGGTCGCCCACCGCGAGCCCTGTCCGATAGCGCTCGAGGTGGGCGTAGTAGTATACGAATCGCTGCTCCGGGTCGGAGGCGTAGATCACGATGCCCCCCACCGGCCCCGAAAACAGGCGCCCGATGACGAGATCATCGGAGGCCACGACCGCCGTGT
This sequence comes from uncultured Gemmatimonadota bacterium, assembly GCA_903900795.1. Lineage (GTDB taxonomy): Bacteria > Gemmatimonadota > Gemmatimonadetes > Gemmatimonadales > Gemmatimonadaceae > Gemmatimonas. The sequence goes on from CAIUOO010000293.1 coordinate 3,384, forward strand.
ACCGGGGCGCCAGAATGTCGAGGGCCCGGTGAATGCCTGCCGCGCGCTTGGCCGTGTAGTTGTCCCGGATGGCCCACCGCGGAATCCCTTCCACCGGGACCATGAGCTGTCGCTCCCAGAGGGCGTCGAGGTCGTCGACGGTGACCCGCGCATCGAGCGGACCGATGTGGGCCGGCGTCGGGCCGATCGGTCGCCGGCCGGCCGACGAGGCCCCGGAGGATTCGGGCACGGGCGCGACGGCCGGCCGGACCGCGCGCGAAGAAGAAGAACAGGCTGCGAGCACCGAGAGGAGCGCCGCCGTCATCGCCCACCGGGTCGAGAACCGAGCCGGCGAGTGCCCCTGCTTCACCCCTTGACCACTTCCGGGCGGAAGAACGGCTCGAGGTAGCGCAGCAGGTCGTCCACCGAGCGCACCTGCTCCTTCAGCTCATCGAGCTCGTTCGCGCGCGGCAAGCGTGCTCCGGCGCGATCGGCAATTACCAGCACGGCATCCTCGAGATCGAGGTCGATCAGGCCGTACTCGTGCTCGAGATTGTCGTTGGGGTTCACGATGTAATGCGGTTCCACGGCGCCATGGCGCTCGGCGAGATACGCGTACACCTGCGACAGCAACAGCTCAGGGTAACGCCCACGAAACGCATTACGGAAGCGCGACAGGCCATCACGTTCGATTGACGCCTGATTGATGCGCTGCGCGCGAATCAGGGCGATCAGTCCGAGTACCAGCACCACGACGGCAACGATGACGGTTACACGCACGACGTTTCGATGCCTCCGGTAGGAACTGCATGTGGTGGATAGCCCGCTGGCGGTACAGCGACGCCGATAAGGGCAAACAACAGTTAATCGTAATACAGAGTCGGCGGTTTTTCTACAAACGCCCTTGGTCCCATTTGCGTTGACGGCATACTGCAATTCGTCAACAGATTCGTTGACGTAATGGACAAAGCCGAGTTATACTGTCCCTCATGCAGGATGTGATCGGAGCGTTGGGGGGCTTTCGGGGAGTGCGAGCCGAATTGCTGGTGGCGCTGAAGAAGGCGCAACCGCTGACGGCGCATGAGCTTGGGGAACAGTTCGGCCTCACGGCCAACGGGCTCCGTCGCTACCTCAAGGCGCTCGACGAGGATGGCTTGGTGCGTTACGAGCGCGCGGTTCATGGTGTGGGTGCGCCGGTGTTCGCGTACTCACTGACCAGAGCCGGTGAAGCGCTCTTCCCGCGCAGCTATGTGTCGGTGCTCGCCACGGCGCTCGATGCGCTGCGCGCCGAGCAGGGGACGGCGGCGGTCGCGGGCGTGTTGGAGTCGGAATGGAACCGGCTGGCCGACGAGGCGGGGCCGGTGCTCGACGCATTGCCGCTCGAAGAGCGCATGCCGTTGGTGGCCGAGTTGTTGACGGCCAAGGGCTACATGGCGGAGGCGGTCCAGCTCGACCGCGCCGACGGGGACCCCGCAGTGACCACCTTGCGCATCCATAACTGCGCCGTGCGTGAGATCGCTGAACGGTTTCCGGAAGCATGTGCCGCGGAAGCAAAGTTCGTGGAGCGGCTGCTTGGCGTTCCGCTGGTGCGCGGCGCGCATCGGATGGACGGTTGCGGCCGATGTGAATACGGTGTGGTGAGCCACCTTTTGGCTGAGAAACAGGAGCAGGCATGAGTTCGACCATCGAGTCGCTGGTCAATCGCGAGTACCAGTACGGCTTCACGACGGATTTCGAGGCGGAGACGCTCCCGCCCGGTCTGTCCGAAGAGACGGTGCGTTTCATATCGGCCAAGAAGGGCGAGCCCCAGTGGCTGCTCGACTGGCGCCTGAAGGCGTTCCGCCGCTGGCTCACGATGACCGAGCCGCATTGGGGCAACGTGCAGTATCCGCCCATCGACTATCAGGCCGCGAGCTACTACTCCGCGCCGAAGTCGGTGAAGCCGCTGGCGTCGCTCGACGAAGTCGATCCGCAATTGCTCGAGATGTACAGCAAGCTTGGCATCTCGCTCAGCGAACAGAAGCGCATGAACGGCGTGGCCGTCGATGCCGTGATCGATTCGGTGTCGGTCGGCACGACGTACAAGGAAGAGCTGAGCAAGTACGGCATCATCTTCATGTCGTTCGGCGAGGCGGTGCGCGAGCATCCGGAGCTGGTGCAGCAGTACCTCGGCTCCGTGGTGCCCTACAGCGACAACTTCTTCGCGGCGCTGAACAGCGCGGTGTTCTCCGACGGCTCGTTCTGCTACATCCCGAAGGGCGTGCGCTGTCCGATGGATCTGAGCACGTACTTCCGCATTAATGCGGCGGAGACGGGCCAGTTCGAGCGCACGCTGATCATCGCCGATGAGGGCTCGTACGTGAGCTACCTGGAAGGCTGCACCGCGCCCAAGCGCGACACCAACCAGCTGCACGCGGCGATCGTCGAAATCATCGCGCTCGACGGCGCGACGGTGAAGTACAGCACCGTGCAGAACTGGTACGCCGGCGACGAGAACGGTCTGGGCGGCATCTACAACTTCGTCACCAAGCGCGCCAAGGCGATGGCGAATGCCAAGGTGTCATGGACGCAGGTCGAAACCGGCTCGGCGATCACGTGGAAGTATCCGAGCGTGATCCTGCAGGGCGACAACAGCGTCGGCGAATTCTACTCGGTGGCGGTGGCGAGCAAGATGCAGCAGGCCGACACGGGCACGAAGATGATCCACATCGGCCGCAACACGCGATCCACCATCGTGTCGAAGGGCATCTCGGCGATGAAGGGGCAGAACAGCTACCGCGGCAAGGTGCAGATTTTGCCGAAGGCGGAAGGCGCGCGCAACTACACGCAGTGTGACTCCATGCTGGTGGGCAATGCCTGCGGTGCGCACACGTTCCCGTACGTCGAGGTGGGGAACAACAGCGCGATTCTCGAGCACGAAGCCAGCACGAGCAAGATCGGCGAAGACCAGATCTTCTACCTCAAGGCGCGCGGGCTTGACGCCGAACAGGCGGTCTCGATGATCGTGAGCGGCTTCTGCAAGGAAGTGTTCAAGGAGCTGCCGATGGAGTTCGCGCTCGAAGCGCAGCAGCTACTCGGCATCACGCTTGAAGGCAGCGTCGGCTAACGCCGAGCGATTCTCTACTCCGTACCCCCTTACTTCGCACTGACTACTATGCTCGTCATAAACGATCTCCACGCCGCCATCGACGGCAAGCCGATACTCAAGGGTATCACGCTCACCGTGAACGCTGGTGAAGTACACGCCGTGATGGGACCGAACGGCTCGGGCAAGAGCACGCTGGCCCAGGTCCTGGCGGGCCACCCGGCGTACGAAGTGACCGGCGGCTCGGTGACGTACAACGGCGTGGACCTGCTGGACCAGGCGCCGGAAGTGCGCGCCCAGCACGGCGTGTTCCTGGCCTTCCAGTATCCCATCGAGATCCCGGGCGTGACCAACGCGTATTTTCTGCGTGCGGCCTACAACGAGATCCGCAAGTCGAAGGGGCTCGACGAAGTCGATCCCATGGAGTTCCTCGATGTGGTCGAGGAGAAGCTCAAGCTGGTGGACATGGATGTGAGCATGATGAGCCGCTCGGTGAACGTGGGCTTCTCGGGTGGTGAGAAGAAGCGCAACGAGATCCTGCAGATGGCCGTGCTGCAGCCGCTGCTCGCCATTCTTGATGAAACCGACTCCGGTCTCGATATCGATGCCCTGCGCATCGTGGCGAACGGCGTGAACGCGCTCAAGCGCCCGGACAACGCCGCGATCGTGGTCACGCACTATCAGCGCCTGCTCAACTATATCGTGCCAGATTACGTGCACGTGCTGGCCGGTGGCCGCATCGTGAAGTCGGGGGACAAGTCGCTGGCGCTGGAGCTCGAAGCCCGCGGATACGACTGGGTGCTGGAGGCGGCGTGAGCGCTTCCGTGACGTCCCCCGTGAGCCCTCCGCAGAGCTTGCCGGAGCAGGCCTCGGCGTTCGCCGCTTCGGCGTCCGACGGCGCCCCTGCCCCGCTCACGACGTTGCGCGCCGCCGGTGCGGAGGCGTTTGCGCGCCTGGGCCTCCCGACGACGCGCAGCGAAGACTGGAAGTACACCAGCGTGTCGGCGATCGCGAGCACGCCGTTTGTGCCCGCGATCGAGCGCGGCGTGGGGTCGCTCGATACGGCGGCGCTCGAGCCGTACACGTTCGGGGGTACGTGGCCGTTGGTGGTGTTCCTGAACGGTCGGTACGCACCGGCGCTCTCGTCGCTCGGTGCGCTGCCGGAGGGCGTGCGGGTCATGACGCTGGCCACCGCCGCGGTGCAGGAACCGGAGTTGCTGGCGCGTCACCTCGGCGTGGCGGCGCCGGCCGACCGCGATGGCTTCACCGCGCTCAACGCCGCGTTCGTGGGCGAGGGCGTGCTGATTCATGCGGCGCAGGACACGGTAACCGACGTGCCGGTGCACATTTTGCACGTCACCGACGCCAACGGCGCCGGCGTGATGAGCCATCCGCGTCACGTACTGATCGCCGAGCGTCATGCCAAGGCCTCGGTGATCGAGAGCTATGTCGCGCTGGCCGACGTGTCGTACTTCACCAATGCCGTGGTCGAGGTGTCGGTGAGCGACGGCGCCACGCTGCAGCTGCTGCGCATTCAACGGGAGTCGCCGACGGCCTTTCACGTGGGCACCGTCGAAGCGCGGCAGGGGCGCGACAGTCACTTCATGGCCTTCACCTTCCAGACCGGGGCGGCGCTCTCGCGCAGCAACGTGTTCACCGTGCTCGCTGGCGAAGGCTGCGGCACCACGCTGAACGGTCTGTACATGCTGGGCGGTGCGCAGCACGGCGATCACCAGACGCGCGTGGAGCACGTGGCCCCGCACTGTTTCAGCCGCGAGGCCTACAAGGGCCTGCTCGATGATTCGTCGCACGGCGTGTTCAACGGCAAGGTGTATGTGCACCCCGAAGCGCAGAAGACCGACGGCAAGCAGACCAATAACACGCTGCTGCTGTCGAAGGACGCGCAGATCGACACCAAGCCGCAGCTGGAGATCTTTGCGGACGACGTGAAGTGCACGCACGGGGCCACCGTGGGCCGCATCGATGAGACGTCGCTGTTCTACCTGAAGAGCCGCGGTGTGGGCCAACTGCTGGCGCGTCAGTTGCTCATGTATGCCTTTGCCGCCGACGTGCTGGAAACGATCGAGAACGAGGCGGTGAAGGAGACGTTGGAGCAGTTGACGATGGTGCGGTTTACGGGTGCTACGCACCACTGAATTTTTGTGAGCTTGGAGTGTTGAGTTGAAGTTCGGAGTGGTGAGTACTCACGACCCCGAACTTGAACTCACAACCCGGAACTCACCGCCTTTCTTCAGGAATCATGTCGGATCTCCAAGAGCTTTATCAGTCCGTCATTCTCGACCACAACCGCAAGCCGCGGAACTTCGGCCCGCTCGACGGCGCCAACCGCGCGGCGGACGGCAAGAATCCGTTGTGTGGCGATGAAGTCCATGTGGCGCTGCACGTCGAGAACGACCTCATCACCGATGTGAAGTTCACGGGGCACGGGTGCGCGATTTCCAAGGCGTCGGCGTCGCTCATGACGGCGGCGGTGAAGGGGAAGTCGCGCGAGGAGGCGGAGGCGCTGTTCACGCGCTTTCATGCGCTCGTGCTGGGGCAGGACGCCGGCGGCGGGAAGGACCTTGGCCAGCTGGTGGTGTTCTCGGGCGTATCGCGTTTTCCGGTGCGCGTGAAGTGCGCGTCGCTGGCGTGGCATACGCTCAAGGCCGCGCTCGACGACGGCCCGATCGATGCGGTGCCGTCGGTGAGTACCGAAGCGTGAGCGCGGAGCCCGGGTTCGTACGGGCGGCGGCCCTGCGTGAGGTCGAGGCCGGATTGCCGCTGGGTGTGGTGATGAGCGATGGCCGGCGGGTGTGCCTGGTGCGCGATGGAGACGCGGTGCATGCGGTCGACGATCGGTGTCCGCATCGTGACTTCGCGATTTCGGGCGGCGATCTGGTGGAGCCGTGCGTGCTCGAGTGTCCGTGGCACGGCGCGCGCTTCGATGTGCGCACCGGCGCCGTGCTCTCCGGTCCATCCACCGATGATCTGGGGACGTATCCCGTCCAGATCGCCGATGGTGATGTCTTTGTCGGGCCGCGTCGCACGTAGGTCGTCGCGCGAAGCAGGCAGGTGGCCCGTTCGTATTCGAGAGGTACTATGTCGATCGCATCTCTGGCGCCCCGCGCCGATTTTCCGTTGCTCGCCGCCAACCCGGCGCTGCATTATCTCGACTCGGCGGCCACGTCGCAGAAGCCGGCCGCGATGCTCGATGCGCTGCGCCACTTCTACGAAACCGCGAACGCCAACCCGCACCGCGGCGCGTACGCGCTGTCGGCGCTGGCCACCGATGCCTATCACGATGCCCGCGCCACGATCGCGCGCTTCGTGGGCGTGGCCGATGCCGACTGCCTGATCTTCACCCGCGGCACTACCGAGTCGATGAACCTCGTGGCGTCGAGCTGGGGCGACGCGCATGTGGGGCCCGGCGACGAGATCGTGGTGTCGGCGCTCGAGCATCATGCGAACTTCGTTCCGTGGCAGCAGCTCGCGCTGCGCACCGGGGCAACCCTGCGCATCGTGGAGCTCACGCCCACGCAGACGATCGATCTCGATATGCTGCGTGACGTGGTCGGCGCGCGCACCAAAATCGTGGCGATCACCCATGTGTCGAACGCGGTGGGGTCGATCACTCCGCTGCACGACGTGGTGCGCATCGTGCGCTCGCGCTCGACGGCCGTCATCGTGGTGGACGGCGCGCAGGCCGTGCCGCACCTGCCCGTCAACTTCGACACGCTGGACATTGATTTTTATGCGTTCAGCGGTCACAAGCTGCTGGGCCCGATGGGCATCGGTGTGCTGGTGGGTCGCCGGAAGCTGCTGGAGGCCATGCCGCCGTATCAGTTCGGCGGCGACATGATCGAGTGGGTGCGCGACACCGACAGCACGTGGAACGTCCTGCCGCACAAGTTCGAGGCCGGCACCCCCAACGCGGCCGACGCCGTGGCGCTGGCGGCCGCGGTGCGCTATCTGGACGGCCTGGGCATGGCCAACGTGCGCGCGCA
>CAIUOO010000294.1 GCA_903900795.1 uncultured Gemmatimonadota bacterium
GGCCTCGGTGCGGGCGAGATGGCTGTGCTCGTGCGCACGAACGCCGAGGCGCAGGAGGTTCACACGTCGCTCGACGCGGCGGGCATTCCCTGTGTCGTTGGTGCCAATCAGGATGTGCTGGCCAGTGAAGAAGCCGATGAACTCGTGCGGTTGGCCGAAGCGATTGCCACACCGCGCGATGGTGCCACGGTGAGGTCGGCCATGGCCACGCGTCTGTGGGGATGCGACGCCGTGACGGTGGCCGACACGCTGCGAAACGACGGGAACGGCGTGTTGGACGGCGTGCTCGCTCGGCTGGTTCGGGCGCGAACGATGTGGCTGCGACACGGTGGCGCCACGGCGCTGGCGTGGTTGATGAACGAGTGCGGTGCCACGGCGCGACTGCTGTCACTGCGTGACGGCGACCGGCGCGTCACGAACGTGCGGCATGTCCTCGAAATCATGCAGCAGGCCGACGCGGTCTCGGCGCTCACGCCCGACGCGGTGCTCGACTGGGTGGCCACTGAACGCGGCTCCGCCATCACGCCCGAACGTCGCGAGATGCGGCTGGAAAGCGATGCCGATGCCGTGCAGATCCTCACCATTCATAAGGCCAAGGGACTCCAGTGGCCCGTCGTGTTCTGTCCCACACTCTGGCGCACCAAGTCGTTCGCACCGAAGGCGCTCGATGTGCCGTACTCGCTCACGCCGCTCGACGACGGTATGGTGCTCGACATCGGTTCTCCCTTGCAGGCACAGCGCAGTGAACAGAAGGCGCTCGAACAGCTTGGCGAAGATCTGCGCCTCACGTACGTGGCGCTGACGCGCGCCGAGTGCCGTTGCTACGTGACGTGGGGCACCTTCTCCGACGCCGCCAAGTCGCCGCTCGGATGGCTCATTCAGGATGGTCGTGACACGGTGGAGCGTTCGGCGATCGATACGCTGATTGCCGCCAACGCCGGCACGATGGGCATCGCCGACGTGATCCTGCAGGCGCCGTCGTTGCCCGCACCAGCCGCGGCGGCGCCGCCCGACCACCGCGCACCGCTCACGTTCACGACAGCGCCGGGTCAGCTCGCCATCTGGCGCAGCAGCAGCTTCACCATGCTCACGCGCAACGTGTCGCACGTCGACAGCCGCGATGTCGACGATATTGTGCAGCCCGACGAAATGCGTCGTACCGCCGCGCATGTGGCGGGCTTCCGCGGCGTGCCGGCCGGGGCCGACATCGGCAACGTGCTGCACGGCCTGTTCGAGCACACCGACTTCACGAATCCGCAAGCGACCACCGACGCTCACGTCCAGGATGCTCTGCGTGCGTACGGCGTGGCGGTGCCACGCGACGGCCGGTGGACACCGGCGCACATTCGCGAAATGATCGACACGGTGTGTGGCGCCGAAATTCCCGACGCCGGCTTTGCGCTGAGGTCGGTGCGCACGGAGGCCACGTTGCGCGAGTGGCGCTTTTCCATGCCCGTGCGCGACTTCTCCATGGCGGCGGTGGCGAGCGCGCTCGAGACGCACGGCTCCGCCCACGCGCGTGAATACGCACCGATGTTGCGACGGCTGCGCGACGATCAGTTCCGCGGGTATCTCACCGGCTCCATCGACCTCGCCTTCGAGCACGAGGGGCGCTGGCACATTCTCGACTGGAAATCGAACTGGCTGGGCGCCAATGACGCCGACTACGTGCCCGACGTGCTCGGTCACGCCATGCACGCCGCGCATTACACATTGCAGTACCACGTGTATCTGGTGGCGCTGCACCGGCACCTGCGCGCACGGCAGCCCGGGTATGACGCGCGCGTGCACTGGGGGCAGGTCACCTACGCGTTCCTGCGCGGCATCGCCGCCGCCGGGCGCGTCGGCTGGTTTACCGATACCCCCACCGCCGAGCTGCTGCACGCGCTCGATCGCGCCTTCGGAGGCACGCCATGAGTGAGCCCATCAACCTCACGGTCTTCTTCGAGACGGCGGTCGAGCACTATCTGCTGTCCCCCAGCGCTCGGGCGCTCGGCGAGCTCACGCTTCGACGCGCGGGCGTGCAGCGTGATGCCATCGTGCCCATCGCCATCGCCGTGGCGCTGCTGTCCCGGGCGCGCGACGATGGACACAGCGCCCTGTCGCTGATCGATCTCGCGGCCGAGGCCACCGAGCTCACGCGCGAACTCGGCTCGGCGAACGCCGCCGATGGCGATGGTGCGCGCCGCGATGCCATTGACGCCATCGGTGCGCTGCTGTCGGGGCGCGAGGCCGACTGGTGGCGGGCTACGCTGGAAACGGTGCCGTCGGTCGTGCATGCGGTGAACGGGCACTCGGCTAACGGCCACGCCGAGAATGGTCATTCGCTATCACCGCTGGTGCTGCATGGATCGCTGCTGCAGTTCCGCCGGTACTACGACGCCGAGCGGCGTATTGCCGTAAGTATTGCCACGCGGATCGCGGCGAGCCTTCGCGCGTCGCTGCCGCAGGGGAATCCCACTTTCCGCGTGATCACCGGCGGTCCGGGCACGGGCAAGACCACGCGCATCGCCGAGCTGCTCGTCGAAACCCTCGAGCGCACCCCTGAGCTTCGCGTGGCGTTGGCCGCACCCACCGGGAAGGCGGCGGCCCGCCTGTCGGAATCGGTCCGCCTGCGACTCGACGGCATGAAGGCCTCGCCGGAGGTCCGTGCGCGCGTGCCCCAGAATGCGCGCACGGTGCACCGGTTGCTGGGCTATCAGCCCGATCGCGATCGCTTTTGGTCGCGCGCTGGCACGCCGTTGCCGTACGACCTGGTGATTCTCGATGAAGCGAGCATGGTGGACGTGCTGCTGATGGATGCGTTGGTAGCCGCCCTCCCGTCGCACGCCACGCTGCTGCTGGTGGGCGATCAGGATCAGCTGTCGAGCGTGGAAGCGGGCGACGTGTTGGGGGCGATCTGCCGCGTGGCGCACGATGTCGGCATCGGCAACGCGCTGAACGCCAGCGTGCAGCGGCTCACCCGCAGCTACCGGTTTGAAGCACATCCGGCCATCGGCGACGCGGCCGCCGCGATTCTCGCCGGTGACGCGGCCGCGCTGTCGGCTGTCGTGCACGACGTCGCGCGCACCGATGTGCGCTGGACGCCCGCGCCGCGCGATCGTGCCGAGTTGCTGGCGCTGTTGGTGCCACACCTCGAGCGGTGCCTCGCGGCCGAAACGCCGGCCGACGCGCTCACCGCCCTCGATGGGTTCCGGGTGCTCTGCGCCGAACGCGAAGGCACATGGGGCGTGTCCGGTATCAACGCCGAAGTGGAACGTTGGCTGCGCAGTCAGGGCACCGTCATCACCGAACGCTGGTATCACCGGCGCCCGGTCATGGCGATGGCAAATGACTATGGCACGCAGGTGTTCAACGGCGACGTCGGTGTGGCGTGGGACGCCGATGGCGAGTTGCTCGTGCACTTCCCGGGGCCCGAGGGCACCACACGCGCGATTCAGCCGGCCCGATTGCCGGAAACGCAAACCGCATGGGCCATGACGGTGCACAAGGCGCAGGGGTCGGAGTTCACCGACGTGATCGTGATGCTGCCGGCCAAGGGCAGTCGTGTGCTGGGACGTGAGCTGCTGTACACCGCGGTCACCCGCGCCCGCAGCCACGTGCTGATCGTGGGTGACGAGTCGGTGATGCGATCGGCCGTGTCGCGCACCGTGCGACGGGGCAGTGGGCTCGAGGCAATGTTGCGTGCCGGCATGACGGCGGGAGCAACCTAATGGGTGATCCGATCGCGATTTTCACGCTTGTGTGCGCGGCACTGACCGTGGTGCTGCTGCTGGTGAACCTGTTCCGCGTGAAGACCGCCGCCGATCCGGAGGCAGCTCGCCGTGAATTGCGTGAAGAACTGCGCAGCGCCCGCGACGAATCGCGGGTGTCGGCGCGCGAACTGCGCGAGGAAGTCACCAAGTCGATCGACGCCACGCAGACCTCGCTCGACCGTGTGCGCAGCACGCTCGATCAGCGGGTGCGCGAGTTGCAGGAAGGCAACGAACGCAAGCTCGATGAAATGCGTCGCACCGTCGACGAGAAACTGCACGACACGCTCGAGAAGCGGCTCGGCGAATCGTTCAAGCTCGTGAGCGATCGCCTCGATACCGTGCACAAGGGACTTGGCGAAATGCAGCAGCTCGCCACCGGTGTGGGCGATCTCAAGCGCGTGCTCACCAACGTGAAGGCGCGCGGTACCTGGGCCGAAGTGCAGCTCGGCGCCATTCTGGAGCAGGTACTCACGCCCGATCAGTACGACAAGAACGTGTGCATCCGGCCGGACACCACGGAGCGTGTCGAATTCGCCGTGCGGCTGCCGGGGCCACTCGATGATCCGACCAGCTGCGTGTGGCTACCGATCGATTCCAAATTTCCGCAGGAAGACTGGCTGCGGTTGCAGGACGCATCAGATCTGGGCGACGTAGCGGCCGTGCAGGCGGCCAGCGACGCGCTCATCCGCACCGTGCGCGGATCGGCCAAGGAGATTCACGACAAATACGTGCATCCGCCGGCGAGTACTGATTTTGCCATCATGTTTCTCGCCACCGAAGGACTGTTTGCCGAAGTGCTGCGGCATCCGTCGGTGGTGAGCGATCTGCAGCAGCAGTATCGCGTGGTGGTGGCGGGTCCGACCACGCTGGCGGCGATTCTCACCAGCTTGCGCATGGGCTTCCAGACGCTGGTGGTCGAGCAGCGCGCCGCCGAAGTGTGGCGCGTACTCGGCGCGGTGAAAACGGAGTTCGGCAAATTCGGTGATGTGCTCGACAAGGTGCAACGACAGCTCAACACCGCCAGTCGCACCATCGAGGAAACCGGTCAGCGCAGCCGCGCCATGGAGAAGAAGCTGCGCTCGGCCGAACGATTGCCCGAGGCGGAAGCAGCCATGGTGTTGGAGTTGCCCGTCGGCGAGACGACTGACGCTACCGACGCTTCTCTCCCACAATGAGCTCGTGTGCCGCGCCCTTCTTCCCATGGGCGTGGCGCTGCTCGGTGGTGACGGTGAGCCCGTTGCGGCGCAGCGCTTTCGCGAACGCCGGATCGGCATCGGCCGACCAGTAGAGCACGCGTCCACCGGGACGCAGGGCCGCCATCGCCACTTGTATTCCGTTATCGTTGTATAGTTTGGCGTTGCCTTTGGTGGTCAGCGATTCGGCTCCATTGTCCACGTCCAGCATGATGGCGTCGAACACGCCGGGATGCGCGCGGAGTAACGGCAGCACGTCGCCTTGGTGGATATGTACCCGCGGGTCGTCCATAGCGGCCCCCGAAAGGGCGTACTCCGGATTGCGATTCCACGCGATGACCTCAGGCACGATCTCCGCCACCACCACCTGCGCGTCGGGGCCCAGTCGCTCGAGCGCGGCGCGCATCGTGAAGCCGAAGCCGAGTCCACCCACGAGTACGCGCACCCCCGGCTGATCGGCCAGACCGCGGCAGGCGAGTTCGGCCAGCTGCACTTCCGACTGCGAGCGGCGTGTCGACATGAGCTCGATGCCGTCAATGCGCAGCAGGTACGCGCCGTCATGGCGGTATAGCGTGAGGACGGTGCCATCAGGGGCGGCGGCTTCGGCGAGGCGTTCGTATGGCTTCACGGAGGACTTGCTGGCACAGTGTTGGGGGTCGAGCTTGCAGCGGCGGCGTCTGGTCAGCGAAGTGTATCACCGCTGACGGCCGTTTCGGGATCAGGATGAACTCCCCACCGAGTGAACGACTGATGAACCAGACGCCAATAACGCTGCACGCGATCTCGGTAGCCGATCTCGATGCCGTGGTCGCACTGCACTGTGCCAGCTGGCGCAGCGCGTATCGCGGCATTCTCTCCGATGCCTATCTCGACGGCGATCTGCTCACCGACCGCCTCGAGGTGTGGCATCTCAAGCTGTCGATGATGACCGAACGTCAGTTCGGCTGGCTGGCGAAGCACGATGGCGAGCCGGTGGGTTTCGTGTTCGCGTCGATTGACCACGACCCGACGTGGGGCACCTTGGTGGACAACCTGCATGTGCTGCCATCGCACCATGGGGCGGGCATCGGTCGCGGTTTGCTCATGGCCGTGGCGCATTTCGCGCGCGAGCGTGCGAAGGCAAACGCTACGCATGCGGGCCTCTTCCTGTGGTGCTTAGAGCAGAACATCCGGGCCCGCGCCTTCTACGAGCACCTCGGGGCGGAAGCCGTGGAGCGGATCGTGTCCACAGCGGCCGATGGGCAATCGCATCCCAAGTGGCGCTGCGCGTGGCGGATTATGCCATTCGCCCCATGAACTCGACGACGCGCGGATCGCAGCGCACATCACCCGCGCCAATCGGTGACTCGAGCGTCATCCCTTCCATGGTGCGGCAGCGACTGAGCGCGACGTAGGTCTGCCCGGCCGAGAACGCGCCACGCCCCAGATGCACATGCACTCGATCGAAGGTGAGTCCCTGACTCTTGTGAATCGTGACGGCCCAGGCGAGCTGCAGCGGCATCTGCGTGTAGCGACCCACCACCTTCTGGCGGATTTCGTCAGCCTCGTCGTCGTACCAATACTCGAGCTGCTGCCACTCCTGCGCCTCGACGGTTACGATGGCTCCGCTGTCGAGCTTCACGATCACACCCGTGGTGCTGATCGCCTGCACCTCGCCCAGCGATCCGTTCACCCAGTTCTCTTCCGGGTCGTTCTTCACGAACATCACGCGCGCGCCGCGCTTGAGCTGGAGCGGATCGGGGGCGGGATCCTGCTTGAAGGTGCCGGTGCCGACCTGCGAGCCAAAGGTGCCGCTGCGTTCGGCCGCGAACGTCACGGGGGCGTCGTCGAGCGCGTCGAGTCGGCGCTGATTCACCCGCTCGGCGTCGAGACGGCGCGCGGTGAGGATAATCGTCTCGTCGAGCTCGTCGTCGGTGGACCGCACTATGCGCGTGTGCAGGAGCCGGTAGTCGTCGCCGGTGGGTGAGGCGGTGCGCACGCGGTCCAGCAGCGCAATCCACACCGGATCGCGCTGACGGTACACCGTGCGAAATTCAACGGTGGAGAGCGGGGCATACTTGAAGACCGCCGCGTCGAAGAAGTGCGGCGTGTCGTACCACAGATCGCCAAACGCACTCGACTGCTCCTTCGACACGATCGGCGGCAGCTGAAAGGGATCGCCGAACATCACGACGCGCACGCCGCCGAAGGGCAGGTCGTTGCCCTTCGCCATGCGCATAGCCACATCAATGCCGTCGATCACATCGGCGCGTACCATCGAGATCTCGTCGATGATCAACATGGTCAACTTCTTCGCCACGTGCAGCCACTTGCCGCCTTGGATATCGCGCGCCGTGAGCGGCTTCAGTGGAAAACGGAAGAAGGAGTGAATCGTCTGCCCACCGGCATTGAGCGCAGCGAGTCCGGTCGGCGCGAGTACCACGCACGTGGATCCCTGAGCGGCCGCGAGCTGGCGAAGCACCGTGCTCTTGCCGGTGCCGGCCCGCCCGGTCACGAACAACGGACGCGGATCACGCACGTCGAGCCGATCGTACAGCTCGGCGAGCTCGGCGCTCCCGCCGCTCGCCACGGCGGCCATGCGTCGCGCCGCCTGCACCGCCTTACGCGGCGGGGGCGTCTTCTCCGGCGGCAGCGATGCCAGATAGGCGCGATACCGGTCGAATGCCGACTGGCAGAGATCGCGGTCGCGTACGCGCTCGAGTTTGGTGCGCACGGCCTCCCGCACGAACTTGCGGAGCTCGTTGCGCTCGAGGCTGTAGAACTGCGCGAACCCGTCGCCCGGCCGCTTGTCGTCGAACACCAGCAGGTCCCCGTCGCGCGTGAAGCGCAGCAGGTGGAGACCGGCGTCGGTGTGCAGCGGTTCGGCTGGGGCCGAGGCGGCGGGGGGCAAAGACGACATGCCGCAATTTAGTCGGTCGCGAGGGCGTGCTTCCGGGGTGATCTTTGCTGCGTGCCCACTATCGTGCTACCGCCCTCTTGCTGACAATGCCGCAGTGACGGATCCACTTCCCTCGCGACGGCGAAAATTCGACCTGCTGGAGAGCGGGGGGCCGTCCGCGCGGCTGCGCCTGGTCACCGCCTACTACGGGCTGTCGGCCGGCCTGTTCGGCGTCGTGATCATGGCGTCAGCGATCTACGCCGCTGCGGCCAGTGGATCCGTGCGTGATCGGTTCCTGGCGCATCCCTGGCGTACCGCGACGTCGGCGGTCGTCTGCCTCAGCATGGTGCAGACGTGGCGCCTGCTGCGCGACAAAAGGCGCAGTGGTGCGATCGCCGCGGCGATCCCTGTGCTGATCGGTATGGTGTCCCAATTTCGAAGTGACGCGCCGATCGGTTGGCTCAGTCTCGGCGAGTCGGCGGTCGGCCTCATCCTCCTCGCCACCGTCTGGAACGAGCTCGAGTAGCACACGTGCTGTGTCGCCGCCAGCCGCCATTCAGCGGAGGATGCAATGACGCACAAGAAATTCACCGATGAGCTCGACCTCAACCAGAAAGGCCTGCTCAACCGCGCCAAGGGTGCGGCCGAAGAGGCCAAAGGACGTGCCCGTAATGCGCTGGGTGTATTGACCGGCGATGGTGCCAGCAGCTCAATGGCATGGGTGCGGAGCTCAAAGGCAAGTCGCAGAAGAGGTTGGGCAAAGTGCAGCGGAAGCTCGACGACGTGATCAGCTATTGAGCGGCACCGCCGCGGGCTGGGCCAGGGCCTCCCAGGGTGCCAGCGCTGACACTGCGCTGACGCCCCGGAGCTTTATTGGCGCCTCCCCTCCCCTTCCCTGGATTTGATCACATGCCGATTGACGTGCCCGAAGACAAGCCGGTCCGCCACCCCGAGTACGTCTATATGGACTACGCTCGGCACCTCTCGGGGCGACTGCGTCGCACGATCACCGGACCGATGTGGCACGGTCCCTCCCTGCGCGAAGCGCTGGAGGGGATTACCGCGGCCGACGCCGTCGAACGCCCCATCCGGAGCATGAAAACGATCTGGGAGATCGTGCTGCATGTGACCGCGCGGGCCGAACGGGCCCGTTTGCGCATGGATGGTCTCGCGCTCGAAGAGCCGACCCCGGCGGAGGACTGGCCGCGCACGCCGATTCCGTGCACGGCCGCCGCCTGGGAATCCTCGCAGGTGCAGATGGCGAACGCCTATCGCTCGATGGCCGTGCGCGTGTGCGAAGTGATGTCGTCGGGCTTTCTCAAGGTCGTCGAGCAGCAGGCGTACAACGTCGCCACGATGGCCGACGGCGTGGCCGAACACGGCGCGTACCACGCCGGACAGATCGTGGTGCTACGCAAGGAAATCCAGTTACGCCGACCGACCGGCGCGCCCCTCACCGACCTGATCTGGTGAACGCGCGCGGGCGCCGTGTCGTCAGGATGTCCTCGATTCCGCGAACACGGGTTCCATGAGCCCGCGCAGCGAGCGGCCGTGCGGATCCTGCTTGGCCCGAATCTCATTGACGAGCTCGAGCGCGGTCTGTTCACACGGCGGCATCACGACCGATGATTCGCCAAGGGGGGTCGTGCGCTGTCCCCAGCGCACGAGCAGTGCACCGAACGTGAGGCCACCACCGAAACCGGGCATCAACAACAGGCTGCCGGGCTTCACGCGTCCCTCTTTGAGCGCGTCGACCAGGCTGACCGGTACCGTGGCGGCGCTCATGTTGCCGTACTTCTGCACGGTGACCATGACGCGATCCATCCCGATGCCGGCGTACTTGGCCACCGACTCGATGATGCGCAGGTTGGCCTGATGCGGGACGACGAGATCGACGTCATCCGCCGTCACGCCTGCTTCGCGGAGCACCCGCCCCGAGGCCTCGCTCATGCCATGCACGGCGCGCTTGAAGATCACCTGTCCGTCGAAGTCCCACAGCGTGTCGCCGAGCGAGACGTCGCGATTCGCGTAGCCGCAGCCGATGCCGCGCACGCGTAGGCTCTGGCGTGCTTCGGCGTCGCAGCCGAGCACGGTGCCAATCACCCCTTCCTCATTGTCGCTGGCCTGCACGACGACCGCGGCCGCGCCGTCGCCGAAGAGCACCGCCACATTGCGATTGCTCCAGTCCATGTAGCGGGTGATGAGCTCCACGCCGATCACGATGGCGTTGCGCACCACGCCGGTCTGGATCATCGCGGTGGCGGTCGAGAGTCCATACAGGAAGCTGGTGCAGGCGGTGTTCACGTCCATCGCGGCCGCGCGCGTGGCGCCGAGGGCGATCTGCACACCGGAGGCGCTGTTCGGGACGGCTTCCTCGTTGCTGCAGCCGCCGTAGATGATGAGATCGACCTCGCCGGCTTCGAGGCCGGCGCAGGCGAGGGCGCGGGCCGACGCGATGGTGGCCATTTCGATCGCCGAAATGTGCGACACGCGGCGTTCCTTCATACCGGTGCGCTGCGTGATCCACTCGTCGGAGGTCTCGAGGAACGTCGAGAGGTCGTCGTTGGTCAGGATGGCGGGGGGGAGCGCTTCACCCCATCCGGTGATCGCGGCATGGCGCGCTGGCGTCATTTCACGGGTTGGTAAGGCGTTGGTCGTGCACCGTCGGGTCGCCGTCGAACGCTCGCGGGGCGGAGGCGAGGCGGCGGACTGATGTGGGAACGCTAGGCTCGATCGGCGTGGGCCACAAGAACCGGCTGGCGGATTCGGTAACGGATTTCCGACTTTGCGGACGCGTGGGCGGCGTGCAAATACATTTTCGACATGCTCACTCCTTTGCTCCCCCGACCTCGCTTGCCGATGCTCCGCCGCGCACTGATCGTGGCGGTGGCTTCGACACTCCTTCCCGTGGCCGCATCGGCCCAGACGCCCATTGTCTTCGTACACGGCAACGGCGACCATGCCGGGCTCTGGGACAACGTGATCTGGCGGTTCGAGTCCAATGGCTATCCGGCGTCGCGACTGTTTGCGGTCGATCTCCCGCATCCGTCGGCCTCCAGCACGATTTCGGCGGTGGAGCTCAACCGCTCCACCCCCGAGGAGCAGACGGCGGCGCTGGCGGCGTTCGTCACACGTGTGCTGCTTACCACAGGCGCACCCAAGGTCGCGCTCGTGGGGAGTTCGCGTGGCGGCATGACGATCCGCAACTATGTGCGCTACGGCGGCGGTGCCGCGCATGTCTCGCACGTGATCACCGGCGGCACGCCGAACCATGGCGTGTTCGCGCTCCCCACCGTTCAGCCAAACGGCGAATTCAACGGGGCCGGCCCGTATCTGCGCGGGCTCAATCGCGGCAGTGAGGTGGTGCCCGGCGTGAAATTTCTGGCCCTGCGCTCGGACTCGCTCGACAAGTACGCACAGGCTGACGGTGCGGGGCTTGGCATGAAGGGAACGCCCACCGGTGTCGACGCGACCGGCCCGGCGCTGCGCGGTGCGCTGAACGTGGTGCTGCCCGGCACCGATCACCGCGAAGTGGCCTTCGGTCCGGCCGCCTTTCGCGCGCAGTACCGCTTCATCACGGGGCGCGCACCGACCCACATGGACATCCTGGCCGACACGGTGGCCGTGCTCGAAGGGATGATCAGTGGCCATGCGAATGGCAGTCCGACCAATTTGCCGCTCGCGAATGCCGTGATCACGGTCCATGCCGTGGACGCCGCCACGGGGCAGCGCATCAGCGCGCCGGCATATCGTGCGGTGACGACGCACACGGGCCGCTGGGGGCCGTTTCGCGCCTCGCCGGGCGCGCGCTATGAGTTCGAGGTCGCGAGCCCCGACAGCACGGTGATCCTGCACGTGTTCCGCATGCCGTTCCCACGCTCGAGCCGCGTCGTGAATTTCCGGTTGTCCGCACCGCCGGCCACGCGCCCCGACAGCGTGAGCGTTCTGATCGCGCGGCCGTGCGGCTACCTGGGGTTCGGGCGCGACACCGTGGAGTTCGAGGGTGCGCGCGCGGCCGGAATTCCGCCCGGCGTACCCACGGTGGACCGTGCAATCCGCTGGTTTGGGGCGCGTGAACCGGTCTCGGTGCGCACGCGCGTAAACAGCGAAACGATCGTGGTGCGCACCCGGCCTGATGACAAGCGGCGACTGGTGTCGGCAGAGTTTCAGCGGGAGTGAGCGGAGCTATCGAACCGCAACCGCAACCGCAACAGCCGGAACACGGATGTGCGGAAACGGCACAGACAACGCACCGATAAGCGAAACGGCGCTGAGA
The DNA here is from genome assembly GCA_903900795.1 of uncultured Gemmatimonadota bacterium. Classification (GTDB taxonomy): domain Bacteria; phylum Gemmatimonadota; class Gemmatimonadetes; order Gemmatimonadales; family Gemmatimonadaceae; genus Gemmatimonas. Next base: position 12,103 of record CAIUOO010000294.1, read on the forward strand.
AAATACTTCTCGGCGCCGTTTGCTTATCCGTGTTGGTTCCGTGTATTCCGTGTCATCCGTGTTCTGGCCGTTGCCGTTGCTCTTGTACCTCGCA
>CAIUOO010000295.1 GCA_903900795.1 uncultured Gemmatimonadota bacterium
CGACAAGCCGGAGTGGGGCGCGAACGCGATCTTCAACATCGTGAACAAAAAGCTGGTGTTCCAGAGCTACTACAAGATCCCCACGTACCAGACCAAGAACGAAAACTGTGTGGCGCACAACGGCTCGCTGATTCCGATTCCTGGGCGCGACGTGATGGTGCAGTCGTGGTACCAGGGCGGTATCTCGGTGTTCGACTGGACCGATGCGGCGCACCCGAAGGAAATCGCCAGCTTCGACCGTGGTCCGGTGGACAGCACGCGCATGGAGATGGGCGGTTCGTGGTCGGTGTACTGGTACAACGGCAACATCGTGAGCTCGGAGATTGCGCGCGGCATGGACGTGGCGCAGTTGGTGCCGAGCGAGTTCATCTCGCAGAACGAGATCGACGCGGCCAACACGGTGAAGTGGGACTATCTGAACGCGCAGGGACAGCCGAAGATCTCGTGGCCGCCCAGCTTTGCGCTGGCCAAGGCGTATACCGATCAGTTGGAACGGAAGGGGTGCGTGGCGCCGGCCAAGATCGGCGACATCCGCGCGCAGATCGCGACCGCCGAGAAGGCGACTGGCGGAGCGCGGAATGCGGCGCTCGCCGCGCTGGTGACGGATGTCGAGGGAAGCCGGAGCTGCGATCCGGCCAAGGTCGACCTCCTGAAGAAGGCGCTGCAGGATCTGCAAGCGCTGGCGATGTAACGGCGCACCATGCAGGAGCACGATGGCCGTCACTTGCTCGACAAGTGGCGGCCATCGTCGCATGATTATCCGATGATCTCCTCCCGTTTCGCCTCGCGCGTCCTTGCCGCGTACGTCATCGCTGCGGCGTGCTCCGTCGCGGCCTGTTCTCCGAAGGCCGAGACCGTCGCCGACAGCGCGCTGGTGGCGGCGGCGACCGACACGTTCCCGTCGGCCGAGGGCATGATCGATGTGCCCGGCGGTAAAGTGTGGTATCGCAAGATCGGTAACGGTCCCGGTGTGCCGTTGTTGGCGATGCATGGCGGCCCCGGTGGCACATCGTGCCGCTTCGAAGTGCTGGCTCCGCTTGCCAACGAGCGGCCCGTGATCTTCTACGATCAGCTTGGCTCGGGGCGTTCGGAGCATCCCACCGATACGGCGCTGTGGAACTTCCCGCGTTTCGTGCAGGAAGTGGACGCCGTACGCCGCGCACTCCAGCTCGACACCGTGCACCTGCTTGGACACTCGTGGGGCGGGGCACTGGCGGCGGAGTACATGATTGCCACGAAACCCACGGGTGTGAAGTCGGTGATTTTCAGCAGCCCGCTCATCTCGACGCCGCGCTGGATCGCCGACGCGGACAGTTTGCGCAAGCAGCTGCCGGCGTCGCTTCAGAAAGTGCTCGACGAGAACGAGCGGGCCGGCACGCTGGATGCACCAGCGTACCAGGCGGCCACCGATTCATTCTACGCGCGACATGTCCAGCGCCTTCCCACGCCGCCGATCGCCCGCTGTGCAGGCGTGGCGTCGAACGATACGATCTATCGACAGATGTGGGGGCCGACGGAGTTCCTGTCGAACGGCTCGCTGAAATCGTGGACGCGCGCGGCCGACATGGATGAAATCACGACGCCATCGCTGTTCATCGCTGGCGAATTCGACGAAGCGCGTCCGACTACGCTCGAGGAGTTCCGGAAAACGATGCGCGACGCACAGCTGGTGATGATTCCGGGCGGTGCGCACGCGGCGATGCGTGAGAAGCCTGTGGAATACATCGCCGCCGTACGCGCGTTCCTGGCCGACGTAGAAAAGCGGGCGCCGTAGCGGTGCGTGCAAAACTGGCGGACGGGTTTCGCACGCACCGCATGACATCGCGCGATCAGGCCGGTGTGGGGGCGTCCATGCCCGCCCAGAGGTTGGACGTCC
>CAIUOO010000296.1 GCA_903900795.1 uncultured Gemmatimonadota bacterium
GCAACCGCCAGCCCCGATCTCGCCGGTGATCTCGCGGAGATCGCGGCGTTCAACGAGCGGCACCGCGTCTGCTTCGAAGAATGTGGCGCCAGAGTGGACGCGTACGAGATCAAGGCCTCGTCGGTCGGCGACATCGAACGCATCGCCGACGCGACGCCGCGCGACCTGCAGACGTTCATCGAGATCCCGCTCGACGGCGACATCGACGCGTACGTCGCCGCTATCGCCCGCGTCGGGCGCCATGCCAAGGTGCGCATGGGTGGCACGACCGCCGACATGATGCCCTCACCCGAGTCGGTCGTGCAGTTTTTCAAGGCGTGCCTCGCGCACGGCGTCACAGCGAAGGCCACGGCCGGTCTGCACCATCCGCTGCGCGGCGCCTATCGACTCACCTATGAGCCCGATGCGGCCACCGGACGCATGTACGGATTCCTGAATGTCGCGCTTGCCGTCGCACACCTCGAGAGCGGAGGCCGCGAGGCGGAGGCCATCGCCCTGCTCGAAGAAGCCGACGCCGGACGCATCGAGTTCAGCGATCTGCATGTCGCGTGGCATGGGCCCGAGCGCACGCTCACCTTCACCCGCGACGTGCTGCAGCACATGCGAGCGCATGGGTTGGTGAGCTTCGGCTCTTGCTCATTTACCGAGCCGGTGGACGAATCGCGCGCGCTGGGCTGGCTCTGATCTGCCGCTGATCTGAAAGCAGCGCCGCGCGGGCCGAGGCGCTAGAATCACCGCATGTCGATCGATCCAACCAACGACCCCGCGCTTCGCTCGTGGGTACAGACCGCCAACCTGCGCGGCGCGGATTTCCCGATGCAGAATTTGCCCTTCGGTATTTTCCGTCGGGCGGGCACCCGTGAGGCACCGCGCGTCGGCGTGGCCATCGGCGCCGCCATCCTGGATGTAGCCGCCTGTCTTGCCGCCGGTTTGTTCGACGAGGATACCGAGGCGCGCCAGGCCGCGACGGCCTGCGCCATGCCGACCCTCAACGAGTTGATGTCGCGTGGCGCACCAGCCCGGAGGGCGCTGCGCAACGCCATCTCCGCGCTCCTCGCCGATTCGGCGGCCGTGCATCGCAAGCAGATCGCCGAGCATGCGCTGGTGCTGCAGGCCGACGCTGAGCTGTTCCTGCCGGCGCAGATCGGCGATTACACCGACTTCTACGCGTCGGTGCATCACGCCACCAACGTGGGGTCGATGTTTCGTCCCGACCAGCCGCTGCTGCCCAACTACAAATGGGTCCCGATCGGCTATCATGGCCGCGCCTCCAGCATTGTCGTATCCGGCACGCCGGTGCGCCGCCCAATGGGGCAACGCAAAGGCCCCAACGATGAGGTGCCGTCGGTCGGTCCCTCGCGGTTGCTCGATTACGAGCTCGAACTCGCGGCATTCGTGGGCACCGGCAACGCCCTTGGGGACTCGATCACGATGGAGCAGGCCAACGAGCACCTGTTCGGTTTGTGCCTGCTGAACGATTGGTCGGCCCGCGACATTCAGGCGTGGGAGTACCAGCCGCTGGGTCCGTTCCTCGCCAAGAATTTCGCGAGCACGATCAGCCCGTGGGTGGTGACCCTCGAGGCGCTGGAGCCGTTCCGCAGGCCGTTGGCGCCGCGGGCCGAGGGCGATCCGGAACCGCTGCCGTATCTCACCAGCGATGACGACCGGGCCCGTGGCGGCTTCGGGATCACGGTGGAAACGTGGCTGCGGACGGCGCAGATGCGCGAGGCCGGCGAGCCGGCGGTCCGACTCACACAGGGGCAGGCGACTGATCTGTACTGGTCGATGGCGCAACTGTTGGTGCATCACGCCAGCAGTGGTTGCAACCTCCGTCCGGGCGACCTGCTGGGCAGCGGGACGATTTCCGGCGCTGCCAAGGAGAGCCGCGGCTGTCTGCTGGAGCTCACGTGGCGCGGCGCGGAGCCGCTCACGCTTCCCAATGGGGAAACGCGCCGGTTCCTCGAGGACGGCGACGAGCTGGAGATCACGGCCTTCGCCCAACGCGAGGGCGCTGCGCGCATCGGCTTCGGGCGCTGCGTGGGCACGATTCTGCCCGCGCACGGCATCTCGTAGGCGGCGGGTCGCTCTCGCATTGTTGCCCCGGGCGTCCCAGATTACCCAATGCGCCCCGACCTGATTCGTGTCGTCCTCGTGGATGACCACCAAATTGTTCGCGCTGGACTCAAAGCCGTGCTCTCGACCGCCAAGGACATTACGGTCGTTGGCGAAGGCGGCAGTGGCAAGGATGCGCTCGTCCTCGCCGAACGCCTCGATCCGCACGTGATCGTGATGGATCTCTCCATGCCCGACATGGATGGGCTCACTGCCACTCGCGAGTTGCACAAGGCGAACGGGCTGCGCACGCCGACGCCGGGTGAGCCGATCACCCGCCGGGTACTGGTACTCACCATGCACACCGAAGACGAACATCTCGTCGCGTTGCTCGAAGCCGGTGCGGGCGGATATCTGCTCAAGTCGGTGGCCGATCGCGAGCTCGTCGATGCCGTGCGCACCGTCGCTGCCGGCGATGTCTACGTGCAGTCCACCGCCGCCCGTGCGCTCGCCCGCGGGTTGGCGAAACGCGATGGCAACGCCGAGGAGCGCGCCCGCTTCGAGAAGCTCACCGACCGCGAGCAGGCCGTGCTCAAGATGGTCGCCGAGGGCTTTACGGCGCCGGAGATCGGCGAGCACCTCGGCATCTCGCCGAAAACGGTCGACACGTACAAACAGCGTATCGGCGAGAAGGTCGGCCTCTCGCATCGCCCCGACTACGTAAAGTTCGCCCTCAAGCTGGGTCTGCTGAAGCACGACGCATAACGGCACGTTCCTGCTCAGCCTTGCTGAGACTCCACGCGGGCAGCGGGGGTACGGCCACATCCATCAGCGCGTCGCTCGATCCATACCCGTGTTCCTCACGAACGCGCGCGGCGATATCACGACGCAGCTCATCCATCGACTCACCGGCGTCGCCATCGAGCTCTTGGCGGATCGCGCGGAAGCGACGACCGGACTCGATGCAGAACAGATCGGTCAGCGCGATCTCGCGGGCACATGCCTCGGCGCCGCGTTCGTCGATCAAGCGCTGCGTGCGGGCGATCGTCGTGGTCCGCGCATACAGTTCGATCGCCATGTTGGCCAGGCGCTCCACCACCAGCTGTCGGTGCAGAATCTCCCGCTTGTGGGCGACGACCATCCGCTGCGTCGCGGCGGCCAGCGCGGAGACATGCTTCTCCACGAACATGGCGTGCGTGCGCAACGACGGGTGCAACGCGACGTCGAAGCGATCCTTCTTGCCCAGCGCTGAGGCCACGCGCTCTGCGGCGTAACTCGACACCAGCACCCAGTTCTGAATCGGATTCGCTAACGCGCCGGCCAGCTCCCGCAACGCCTCGGCCGGCCCTTGGATGCCATTGAGCCCGATGAACAGACGCAGCACTTCGTTGGCGCCTTCAAAAATGCGCTGGATGCGCGCATCACGCAGATAGCGCTCGTACGGCCACGGCTTGACGAAGCCACGGCCACCGGCGAGTTGCACGAGTTCGTCGGCGGTGCGCCACACGAGTTCACTCGCGAACACCTTGGCGCACGCGGCTTCGAGTGACGCATCGACGCTGTCTTCGTCCAGCGCGGCCGCCAGCGCGCCCACCATCGCATCCACGGCATACGTGTCGGCCGCGATGGTGGCCATCTTGCGCTGCGTGATCTCGAAGGAGGCGAGCGGCCCGCCGAATTGCGTGCGCGCTTCGGCGTACCGCGCGAACTCGGCCAGCAACCGTTTGCATGCCGACGCGCAGCCCGCCGCCAGCGAGAGGCGGCCGGCGTTGAGGGCGTTCACCGCCACGCGGAAGCCCTTGCCTACCTCGCCGAGCACGTGATCATCGGGCACGAAGAGCTCCTCGAACACCAGCTCCGCTTGCGTGGACGCGCGGATGCCGAGCTTCTCAATCGTGCCATCGACGCGGAACCCCGGCATGTCGGGACGCACGATGAACGCCGTGGAACGCATGATCGTCTCGCCGTTGCGCACGATCGGCGTTTGCGCGAAGGTGGCGATCATGCCGGCGCGCTGGCCGTTGCCGATCCAGTGCTTGCGGCCGTTCAACACCCAGCCCGTCCCGTCGTCGCTGCGGCGTGCCGTCGTCACGATGTGCTGCGCGTCCGATCCTGTTTCGGGCTCGGTGAGCGCATACGCCGCGAGCATGTCGCCGCGGGCCAGCGCCGGCAGGTAGCGCGCCTTCTGTTCGTCGTTGCCGAAAAGCACCAGCGCCTTACCACCGAGTCCGCAGTGCACGCCGATCAGCACACCCAGCGACGCGTCGATTGACGCGACGGCGCCGAACACGCGCGCGTAGGCGCTGGCCGAGAGCCCGAGGCCGCCGTACTCCTGAGGCGTCGTGAGGGCGAGCAGTCCGGCGTTGGCGAACGCCGTGATGATGGGTTCGCCGACTGCCTCATCCTCATCCATCTGGCGCGGATCGATCAGCCCCGACGCCACCATCTCGTTGAGGGCGGCGATCAGCCGGTGCACCGTGGCGGCTTCCTCGGGGCGCCGCGCATCAAGGGTGGCGGGATAGGGGAAGAGCAGCGCTTCGGTGATGTCGCCGTGAAACACCCCGCGAAGAAATGAGGGCTTGGTGTGGGCGGCTGGCGGCGATGCGCTCATGGCAAATACTCCGGAATCGGCAACGGCGGGAACGCAGGACGGGGCGCCTCTGAAACGAAGCGCCCCGCACGACAACCTAGACTGC